>DATMML010000133.1 GCA_035570235.1 Vicinamibacteria bacterium
AGCGGCAGCCTTCTAAGCTGCGGGTCAGGGGTTCGAGTCCCTTCAGGCGCGCCAGCTGCTGTGGTGGATGTAGCTCAGCTTGGTTAGAGCGCCAGGTTGTGGCCCTGGAGGTCGCGGGTTCGAATCCCGTCATCCACCCCATTCATAATAAATAGAATACGGCCAGAGATGCACGCTCCACAAAGCCCCATGAGTGCCTCGGGCTAGCACTGGGCTAGCACTCCGCGCATAGGAACATTTTCTCCCCTTCAAACAAATGGTGGACCAAAGAACGGTCTCTGAAAACTGATTCGCCTTACGTCTGGCTCCTTACAGAACTCCCCAAGCGCCGCGCGGGAGAGGGCCTACGGAGCGAATCCCAGGGGTTGTTTCAAGACGTTCCACGCACCAGGGTCGGATATGACGCGACGACGGCCCCGGTAGGTTATGGGAGCTCAGTCCACCCGACATCCGCACCATCCATGAGCTCCTGGGCCACTCAGACGTGACCTCCACGATGATCTACACCACCTCCTCAATCGCCCCGGGGCCGCGGTGTGCGCAACCCGACCGCTAGTCGCTGAGTTTCTTCGAAAGCCCAGGATCGAGTCTCGCTTAGACAAAAAGCCCCGGCTGCGGTGTGATGGGGGTGAGAAGCCTCGTGAATGAGCGAGAGACGCGCATCCAGGCGTTCTACGCGGAGCTCGGGCCAGCCCTTCTCGCCTATGCCCGATCCATTCTGCGGGACACGGCGCCCGCAGAAGATGTTCTGCAGCAAGTGTTCTTGAAGTTGCTCTCAAACCCGGCTTTACCCTTGCCCACAGATGCTAGACCCTACCTGTTTCGTGCCGTGCGCAATACCAGCCTCAACGTCCAGCGTTCGACGATGCGCGACGCCGCTCACCGAGAGGGTCTTGAGTTGTTTACGGCTCCAAACGGCCTCTCTCACCTCGTCCCGGAATTGGAGGCGGCACTGGACGACCTGCCGGACGAGCAGCGGCAAGTCGTCATCCTACGGATCTGGGGCGAGCTGACGCTAGATGAGACGGCGGAGGTACTGGGTATTCCCGCCAATACAGCGGCGTCCCGCTATCGATACGCGCTCGCGAAGCTCCGTCAACGTCTGGGCGCGCTCGTGAGGTCCTGAGATGTCCGATGATCCCGAGCTCGAAGCCTTTCTGAAGCAGTTCCGACCGCGGTCCCCAGCGCCCCTCAGGCGCCTGCCACGTCCGATGGGGCGTTCCTGGCGATTCGTCGCCGTGGCGGGGGGACTGTTGGCGGTGGCAGCGGCACTCATCCTGGCGCGGAAGCCGGACTCAGGCCCCACAAGGTCGCGGAAGTCGGGGAGTGGTGTACCGCTGCCCACCGTGGCCGTCCTCGGTGCGGCGCTCCGCGCGGGCCAGTATGAAGCGGTGCTGGACCACATGAACGCCCGTCTCCTGCCGAACCCCCGCCGGCCCGGGAGCGCGCTCAGTGAACTTGGCGACTTCAACAGGGACCAATGAGAGCACGCTGTTAGTCATAGAGGTGAGAATGATTTCGATGCGTTCGCTGTTCGTGTTCATGCTCCTCTCTGCCACTACCCTCCGAGCCACGCCAGAGAAGAGCCTGCCGTGCCCTGGTAATGCCGCGCTGCGGTACTGGATGGCCTTTGCCTTGATGGACAACCCAACCGCCGACAGCGAGCTCGCGAAGGGCCTCGAAAGAGTTGCCAGCGGCACGCAGCCCTGGGACGACAGCTTGGCGCCGATCGTCGACGGCAATCAAGAGGCGCTGGCGACGATGCACCGGGGCACACGCCTTCCCTCATGTGACTGGGGCCTAGAGCCTGAGATGTTGGCTGCGGCCCCGATTGGACACCTTAGTCGAGCTCGCGCGCTCGCGCGGCTCAACGTGCTCCTCGGGATGCGGCTGGCACGGGAAGGAAGGACGGCGGACGCTGTCGATGCGTGGCTGGCCGGCGCTCGGTTCTCTCGTGACATCGCCTCGGGTGGCCCCTATCTAAGCGCACTCGTGGCGGGCCAAGCGCTCAGCACCCATCTGCGCGCCATCGCAAAGGCAGTCACTGATAAGAAGCTAAATAGCGCGACGCTCTCGAAGGTCGTACGCAGCGTGAACGAGATGCCCGAGTCGGGATTCGACTGGGGGGTGGCCGTCGACACCGAAGTCGAGGGCCTGAGCCGTATCATCGGCTCCGCCGAAAAGGCTGATGACCCCGCCGAATACCTTGCGAGATACTTCTCTTCGATTGACGGCAAACCTGACCACGCGGCGCTGGCCCTACGGCTCGGCCTTACGGAGTCACAGTTGACGGATCGGGATCGGATGCGGGCTCGCGTGCGACAGGCCCGGGCGCTTTACGACGAGCTACGACCCCAGCTGGTGACTGCGTTTCGCGGCCCCTACGACCGCTCAATTGAAGCCGTCAAGGCGCTCGACGCCCACGCCTTGGCACAGCCGATCTCGGCACTGGGGTGGCCCTCTGCGTCGCAGCTTAACAAACGCCGAGGCGAGGTCGCCCGATCCCGCAACGAGCTGTTGACGCTCCTTCGGCAGTGAGCGCTCGGATTACCGCTTCGGCTGAAGGGCCTGACGCAGGCTGCCCGGCTCCTAGCGGCGCGTCGGGCCCGCGCGCTTCGCGCGCGCTTTGTGGGGCATACTCGGGCTTCCGCCCTCGTATGTACACAGCACGCCTCTCACGATGCGGTGAAGTCAACGGCCATGCACACTTACGCGCGCCCCTCTAGCGCCCCTGGCGATCTAACCACCTGATCCCAAAGTCCTTACGAGCGCCCCTAACAGATCGTGGCATTCCGCAGTTTGGCTGGTCTCAGAGGTCAGACGCCGATGCCTCGCGACCGGTCGTTCAGGTTGGGTTGATGTCATCACAGCTTGGCGCCCGGCCCTCCGCGCTGAGCAGGCAGGCACCAAGCATCAGCGAATTTGCGGGTACCACATCTCCCGAGATTGTGTGGTTGCTCTTTGTCTTCTGAACTGCGTCCTAGCTCGCCTTCGGCAGCGACGCACCAGAGATGGCTCGGGCAAGATCGCGATTAGACGCGCCAAGGGCCAGAAGAGAGCGGATCAGGAGGTCGATCGAGACGGAGGGATCGCCGCCCTCCATCTTCGCCACGCGAGACTGGCTCGAACAGAGCAGTTTCGCGAGATCCGTCTGGCTCAGGTTCCGCTTCTGGCGGCGACGCCTGAGGCTGTCCGCCAGCCGCAGCCGCAGTTCCACGTAGGCGGTCTCCTCATCCGACAGCCGAAGGAACTCCTGAGCGCTTCCGAACCTCCAGCCCTTCGCTTCCAGCCTCAGCGTCTTCCCTCTACGCATCATCGTATTCCTTCAAGCGCCTCCGACAAGCCTCCAAGACCGCCGCCTGGCTCTTGGCCGTCTTCTTGGCGAAGACTTCAGCAATCACGATCGCGTCCGGATCCACCCGATACACGATGCGCCACGTAACCCCCTTGTCTACCACCCTCAGCTCGTGGCAGCGGACGCCAACGGCCGGCATCGGCCGGGAATGCGGCATCGACAGATCTTCCCCCCTCTGAAGCTCCCTGAGGAAGTAGCCGGTCTCAATCCGCGCCCCCTTACTGAACGGAGGAGTCTTGACCTCCCCGTGAAGCCAGGCAAGCGGCTTATCCCTTGAGGCCTCACGTGCAATGCTATGTCAGTTCTGACATCGCAAGAAGCGCGAGCAGGTTAACCCTCCGCCCTAACTGGAAGTCCTTTGTTCGCCGCGGAGTGGCCACGGAGCGGAAGGCGGGGTTAACCCGCTTTATCTTGCAGCGTCGGTTCGTTCGGGCTGAGGTGGATTCGAGACACACCGTTCGCCGGCAACAGTGCAGAACGACCGAACGACAGGCCGACTGGCTAGCTCCCCGGCGCCTCGGGTGCAGCCTTCACGCGCTATCAAGTCCGCCGCCTCGCGACAGTCTCCACATCGCGGTGGGATACTAAGGAACGGGAGCGGAGCCATGAGAGCCAGCTCGCGCGCACGAAGCGCAGGTATGAGCCTTCTCAGCATCGTGTGGCTGCTGCGCCAAGGAACCGTTGTCGGCCGGGCGCAGACGTCCACCCCACCGGAGTTCCCATCACAGGTCGAGCTCATCACGCTCGACGTGGTCGTCAGCGACGGCAAGGGGAAACCGGTCGGTGGGCTCACCCAGAACCACTTCGTGGTGGAGGAGGACGGCCAGCGGCAGGAGATCGAGAACTTCGAGGCCGTGTCGCTGTCAACCCAACCCGAGGCGACGGCACCCGAACCCTCCGCAATAGCGACGTCCGCTTCGACGCGAAAGACCGGTCGCGGGTTCGCCATCGTCGCGGACGACTTGGGTGTTCAAGGAAAGCAAACCCCCCAGTTACGCGAAGCCGTAGCCACGATGATTGACAAGTCGCTTGGCCTGGGTGACGCAGTTGTCCTCGGCACGACGAGCGGCGAGGCGTGGTGGAGCGGCCGCATCCCGAGTGGGCGCGAGGACCTCCTGGCGGTCCTTGGCCGGGTGCAAGGCCGGCTCGCCGAGAGTTATGTTCTCGACCGCATGACCGATTACGAAGCCTTCTGGCTCAACGCCCACGAAGACTCCCCGAGCGCCGCGCCGCCGCAGCCTGATCGTTCGGATTTGATTCCGAGTGGTTCAGCGACGGAGGTGCCAGATCCTCTGGGGACAAGCATCAAGGCGCGCGTTATCGGGCGCTGGAAGGATGCCAAGGTCTGCGAGGGGGCCCGCTCCTGCGAGGCTCTGATCCAGGCACGGGCGACGGAGATTGACGCCCAGCGGCGCGCCCGCGCTCACCTGACGCTTTCCGCCGTCCACCGTGGGATCGGGGAGCTCGCGGGCATCCGTGGCCGCAAGTCGCTGATCCTGGTCTCGCAGGGCTTCCTCGACGACTCCTCGACGGACTTGCGCGAAGTCGCAACGACCGCGCGCGAGGCCAACGCCGCCATCTACTTCGTCGACCTCGACGGACCCGAGGCATTCCGGGGCTGGAGGTCCGTCGCCGAGGCGGAGGTGACGAACGATCCGCGGGCCTGGACCACCATGCGCTACGAGGAACGGGTCCTGGAATCAGCGGGTGCGCAGTTCTTGGTCGAGCAGACCGGGGGCTTCTCGGTACGGAATGCCAAGGATCTCGCGTCCGCAGTGGAGCGGATCGCTGTTGAGTCGCGTACCTTCTATCTCCTCGGATTCCATCCCCCCGCTGGCAAGCCTCCCGGAGTTTGGCGCAAGCTGCGCGTAGCCGTCGACAGAAAGGACGTCACGACGCGGGCCCGGCCTGGATACCGCCTCTACGGGGCCAGCGCAGGTGCCATTACGCGGTCTGGGACGGAGACACTCGTCCCGCTCCGGCTCGCCTCCTACGTCCTTGAGCCCCTAGCCACTGAACGGAACCGGGTGGTCACGGTAACCGAAATCGATGTCTCCGGCCTCGTGGCAGGGAGCCTTGATGTGGCCAGGCCGCCGCTCCAACTGAGGCTCGAAGCCACGCCCCGAGACGGGGGCAAGACGCAGGCTCAGGATGTCTCGCTCCAGTGGGCTCGTGGGAGCGCTCCAGAGAATCCGCCGACCGGCTCCGACTGGCGGTTGGCTCGCCTGGAGTCCGCCCTCCCTCCAGGCGTTTACCGGGTCCGTGCCTTCGTCCGTGACCCAGCCAGTGGGCGAACCGGCCAGGTGGAGCAACGCATTCTCGTGCCTGACATGACGGTGTTTCGCGTCTCGACGCCCGTGCTCTCCGATCAGGTGACGGCCTCAGTTGACGCCCAGTCTTCGGTTTCCCCCGCGCCCGTAGCCCACGAAGAGTTCAGCCCAACGGCGGCCCGCCCGTTGCTCGCCACCTTTGAGGTACTTGGTGCTGCCAAGGACCCCGCCACGGGCCAAAGCAGAATCGAAACCCGCTTCGTGCTCGAAGATCAGACAGGCCACCCGCTGGCCGCGCCTCCTGCCTCCGCGCTCGTTCCCTCACCGGAGGGCCGCTTGCAACAGGTCATAGCATTGCCCCAGCTTCCGGGCGGCCAATACGCTTTGGTGATAACGGTCGATGACCGCGTCGCGGGAAACAGTCAAGAGGTCCGTCGGGGGTTCAGCGTCCGGGAGCCGCCCGCCTCAGCCGCTGCAGAGGCCCCTTCGAGTCTTGGGCCAGTCACGGCGGCAACCCCGGAGCTCACAGCGATTTTGGATCGCGCCGCACAGTACGTTCTGGCTTATGGGCAGGAGCTCACCAACATCGTCGCCGAGGAGGAGTGCCGCCAGGTTTATGCGCCCGGCGACCTGGATAGACAGGTTGTGCGCACCATACGAGCGGGCGTTCTTTTCGTCTCGCTCCCTGGACCCGTGCCCTGGGCGACGTTCCGGGATGTGTGGGAAGTGGATGGCAACAAGATCCGCGATCGTGCAGACCGCCTAGTGCGTCTATTCCGCGACTCGCCGGCTACCGCCCACGAGCGCGCGCGGGCGATCCTCGAGGAGAGTGCGCGCTTCAACCTGGGGCCCGTTCGCCGCACGTTGAACATACCAACGCTGGCGCTCCTCTTCCTACATCACGAGAACCAATACCGCTTCGCCTTTCAGCTCAAGGGAGAGCGGTCGTTCCATGGCACCAAGGTCAGGGACGTGGCCTTCAGCGAGCGTGTCCGGCCGGCGCTCGTGGTGGGAGAAACCGGGGCGGGCGCCCCCGTCAGGGGCCGCCTCTGGATCGACCCCCAGCAAGGGACCGTCCTGAAGACAGATGCCGAGTATGACATCGATCCCCTAGACCCGTACCACAGGTCCCGGGCCCACATCGTTACCGAGTATCGACGCGATCCCACTCTGCGCATCGTTGTCCCGGATCTAATGGAGGAGACTTACGAGTCGTTGGTCGCAACCGGAGGCGGGGGTTTGGGGGTGGCCCTTGTCCAAGCTACGACACGGTACTCGGGCTACCTTCGTTTCAGCGTGACCACTGAGGAGAGGGTCATCGGCCTTCCCCACAAGTTGCAGTGAGCGGCGACGGATACGCCGAGTGTGGTTCATGCTCGACCTCCGCAACCCCGGATTTCGCCCCCCACTCGAGAGGTGGATTCACCTACACTTTGATGGTTGGTGCGTACACTGCAGTGTTGAGGGGTCAGTTGTCTTGGTGATTAGGAGTATATGAAGTTCAAGCTGACGGCCAGCCAAGTCGCTGACACGCTGGAGGGGTTTGTTGATGGAACGGCCGGCCCTTACGACTGGGACGACTTCCTAAGCCTCCCGCTCCAAGACCCTCGATTAGAAGCTATTCGACTGCGTTGTTTATCCCTTGACGAAGAGTTCCCCCCTAGGCTACCGGGAGAGTTTTGCTCGGAAGAAGGTGCCGAGGTGATACGGGAATACGTCCGTGAGTTGCGTGCCGATACTGCGGCGAACAAGAGCTAACCTCCCTCTAGTCGAGACGCGGCCGGGTCCGTGGAACAAAGAGCCTTGGCGTAGCATTCGTCTCGGCCAGGAGCCGTAGAAAGTGTCCCTGTTCTACATTGGAGCCATTTGTGGCGGACCTGAGGCCATGAGTTCTAAGATCGGCTCCGCGATCTCTAAGATTCAGAGGCTAGCGGGCCAGGGTCAAGCGGACGAGACGGGTTCGCTCGATGTCGTCTTTCATGTGCCGGGGTCATTAGTTAGTCCCGATTATGACGGAGTTCGCACCGGCACGTTCTGGAGGAAGAAGCGCATTCTTCAGGTGCAGATCGCTGTTCCACGAGATCTGAGCGAAAAGGAAGAAGGCGAAATTGGTCGTTCGCTCGTCAATTTGCTTCGGAGGGCTGTACACATCGCCCAGCCCGTATTTCACGAGGCGAGAGTCCCTTTTCGGCATGATCATTACGAGCGGCTCCTTGAGTCGATCGAAAGAGCGTTCTCGCCGAACTAGAGCAAAAGCCTTACCCTCTTGGAGTCCTGCCACGAAGCGGGACCACCACCGCCTCCCCGCCGCCCGCTTGGACGACCCATGATGCCCAGGCGACAAGGGCGGCACGGCGTTCGGGCAGAAGCTCGCTTCTGTCATAGACCCGTGTGACGCGAGGTCCAGCGAGTGTGTGTCCAAGAATGAGGCTTACGATGTCGCCTGAGACCTTTAGATCCTCGCGCAGGTGCGTGGCGATCGCATGCCGAAGGTCGTGGATCCGCCACTTCGCGATTCGTTGGCCGAGTTTCTCTTCAGTCGCCTTGCGAATCGCCTCCACAGCGCGGGACGACCACGTCAGATTGTGATGCTTGGGCGGCTCCCCTACCCGTGCTTGCGCGCGTCACCGCAAACAGCAGCTCCCCGGCAGTCCCTTCGAACCGCCGCCTCAGCACCGCCAGGGCTTCGGGGGAAAGCGGCACAACGTGAGCACGCCCCGACTTGGAGCGTCCCTCGAACCCGCCCGGGATTACCCAGCGCGGCTCACGGCCATCGAGGTCTTCGAGTTCGGCACGCTTCATGCCGAGGACCATGTCCCTCCGCACCCCAGTCAGCAGCAGGAGCCGTGCCGCGTCGGCGGGCTGCGGGAGAGCCACCATTGGTGCTGGCGGACTGAACCACTCCTGCACTTCCCTCTGCCCAGCCGACCTCGCCCATGCTAGAGGAGAACAGCCGGAGCTGACCGCCTGCCACACGCCAGCTCCGGAAGGAACCCCCCAAGGCGAGGGGAGCGGCCCTCTCCCTCCTCTAGCGCCGCTTTCTTCGGTACTCGTCGCTCTGGCGGAGGTCGTCCGCGATCTGCTGCTCGCTCCAATGATCGCGCAGAACCCTGGCCTTGTAGTCCCTGAGCCCGGTAGGGTCCGGCTCCCGATTCAGGACCGCGCGGTACGCCCGGCGCACCATGTCCGCCGCCTCGGCGTCGCTCCTCTGCCGCTTCTCGGGGCTCCTCCGGAGCGCTTCCCGGACGTCGTGCTCGTCGAACCCATCCTCGACGATATGCCTTCGAAACGTTTGCTGGCCCTCTGGGTCAGGCTCGCGGCCGAGGATGTCCTGGTAGGCCCGGCGGATGATCCGGTCGGCGGAAGCGTAGCGGTGCTCACTCGAAGCGTGCTCGTCGCTTCGGCGAAGGGCTTCCCGGACCTCTCGCTCCGACCAACCCTCGTCAATCATCTTGCTGCGATAGGTGCGCATTCCCTCCGAGTCCGGGTCGCGGCCAAGGATGTCCTGGTACGCCTTCCGGATGACGGCTTCGGGCTCAACGCCCCGCCCCTTGGAGAAGCGTTGGTAGTCGGGGCGTTCACTCAGGTCGCGGCGCACGTCTGCCTCTCCCCACTCGTTCTCCCGCATGAGCAGGCGGTACCGCCGCCGCTCCGTGGGAGAGGGCTCGCGCTCGAGGACGGCCCGGAACGCCCGGTCTATCGCCCGGTCCGCGCTCTCGTCATCCTGAGCCAGCGCGACGCCATTGATGGCCAGAGCCAGGTTCACGTGGGTTCCTCCAGGCACGGACCCGCCGGCAGCGCTACCGAGGGCGATCGCCACCAGCGTGGCGGTAGTCAGTCTCATGGCCTCCTCCTGTCATCATGCCCGTCTTCCGTGCGGTTGCCAGTTCATACCGCGCGCTGTCCTCCGCTTGCGCCCCGGTCGTCACCGGGAGCCGCGCTGCAGGCGAGGGTAGCGCCGGGAGCGGGCTCCGGGTCCCCTGGCGATGTCTCAAGTCCTCGCCCCCTTCTCAGCGAAACCCCGCCGAACCGCCTACACGGGGAGCAGCCTCCCATGCGCCACAGATCCCATCGCCGCCTCGATTGTAACCGCGGTTCCGCCTCGAGAGTGGCTGGCCAAGGAAGGGGGGCCGCGACACGCTGCCCGGTCCGATTGCCCTGACCGCTAGCCTCACGTAAAGGGCGGCGGCTATGCCAGGGCTACCCACTCGGCTAAACCTGATTCGGTTCCGGCGAGGTCTCGCTACTCTGGCCTACTTCGCAGTCAGAAGCTTCGGCCTCAACTCCACCATACTAGCTCAGGTCTATTCGCGCAGCCCGCTGATCGAGCGTCAACTGCATTCCTTGAAGGCAGAAACACCGCTATCCGACTCACATCGGCTTCACGAACTTTGCGTCATCGACGCGGACGTTCTCCTGAACCTGCTGGAGTTGAATGGTGTATTGAGATCTCGATTGGATGAACGTCCGGCGGAAGGGCACCTTGATTCCGCCCACGGCCCGATAGTCAGTGTAGTCGGCTTGAACGGGATTAGGGCCGAATGGAGTTTGCGTGTAGCGGAGTACGCGCACCAACAATCCGGATTGCCGATCGAAGCAATAGGTCATGGGCGGGTGATCTGGCTGGAGGCCCACGAGAACATTGATCGGGCGGCCGTCAATCATGCCGCGGGGCGCAACGCGAGCGTTGGATAATTGTCTCCGGATGCGGGCGGGCTCTTCGATGTCGGCGAGGGACCTGAAGTAATCGGTGGCGGCGGCGCTCATGTCATCAGCCGGGTCGCTCGACTTCTTTGTCCAGCCCCCACCGTGGCCGTAGCCGGTAAGCGAGTCGCCCCTGGGATAGTGGATGACCTCCAGCCTCTGGCCAGGGGCTTTCGTAAAGGCCTCGAAGGCAAATGATCCCGGGAAGATGCTGTTGGAATAGGAGCCTTTCTCCACGTATGTCGAGATCCTCCCGACGGCCGCCGCGCCGCCGATCGCATCGATGTACTTCTCGATGATCTCACTCGCCGCCTCAGACAAGGCTGCGCCCCGGACCGTTACGCCGTCGTCATCGCCTTGCCTTGCTACGCTCGGCAGGGGGAAACGGACGGGCGTGGCGGAACCCCGGTGGCACGTGTGACAGGTGACAACAGGCTGACCTCTGAAGTTCGCCTGGTTGATGGCAAGCTCCATCTCCATCATCTTGCGAGCCACCTGCTTGTTCTTCTTGTCGTCTTTGTCGAAGTCCGGGCCATCGACGTGACAGAAACCGCAGTCCACGTTGAGAGAGGCGCCAAAGAAACTCATGCTGGGGAACACACGGTCCGCGGGCATCTCTTTGAGCACCTGGATGTTCCGGAAGCGCCGCCCGGCGGTAGGAATCGCCTGGCCCGCGCCGACCGGGCCCTGAGGGCGCGCCCCGCGAGTCGCCACGATCGAGAGGACGAGAATCGAAGCCACCTGCGCCACGCGCTTAGTGCATTCTGTTCCCAAGCGGTCTCCTCGGGTGAACTGGCGGTACGAGCGATGCGATCAGCCCTCGCGCAATGCCGCCGTTATGGGGAGCCGGGAAGCGCGCAGCGCAGGAAGAAAGCCACCCAGAACGCCAACGATGAGCGTAAAGCAAAGCGCGGCCAACCAGTCACTCCGGCTGATGCGGAAGGCAAAGGCGATTTCGCTCATATTGGGTCCGAATGTGCTGACGCCGAAGCCATCGAGGCTGAAGGCGAGGAGGCCACCGAGCACTCCACCGATCAGCGCCACCAAGATTGATTCCATCACGAAGGCAGTGAGAACGCTGAGACGCGAGAAGCCCAGGGCGCGCAGGGTACCGATTTCGCGGGTGCGGGCGGCTACGATGGCGTACATGGTGTTCATGGCACCGAACAGCGCTCCGATGCCCATCACCACCGAGACGAAAATCGCGAGGCCAATGAGGAAGCTGGAGAAGGGACCCGCCTGATCCTCGTAATACCGGCGCTCCTCTTTGGCCTCCAATTGGAACTGCGGATTGGCCTTGAGATCCTGGTTGAAAGCCGCAAGAGCGTTGGGATCAGTCAGGCGCAGGGTCAGAGAGCTTTGCTCGCCAGCGCGGTTGAAGGCTGATCCCATGGCGCCGAGGTCCCCCCAGATTTCACTCTCGAAGGAACTATCCTCGGCGGTGAAGACGCCTACGACTTCGAAAGTCGGGCGCATGAGGCTGACGTGTGAGCCGAGGTCGAGCCCGCGCATCCGCTCCGCGGTGCGCTTGCCCACGATGACTTCGTAGAGTCCGGGGCGGAAGGCACGGCCTTGAACTATGCTGACCCCATTGCGCACGGCAAACGCGCGGGGGGTCACGGCGCGCACGGTGACGTTGGCGAGCACGCCGTCGGCGCGCCTCGGCAGCGCGACAATCGTGACGAATTCGGGCGAGGCGAGAGGGCCACCGTCCGCGGCCCGGGCCACGCGGGAATCAACGGCGATCAGGTTGACGTGATCCGTGGAGAGGGAGGAGGCGAGTTCCGCGGTTGAGCCTTGCTGCACGACGATAGCGTTTTGCGGGCTGCCCGTGGCGCGCAGGGTCATCTGAAAGCCGCTCGCCACAGAGAGCAGGGCCATGAGCACCATCACGACCAGGCAGATGCCCACAACGGCGAGCAAGGTCACCTTCCAGCGCACAATCAGATTGCGGAAGGTGTATGTGAGCGGTAGCGCCATATCAGACCTGCCTTAGTAGATCGGTGATCCGCGAGCGATAAGCGAGAAGGGCGGGAACAAAGCCTGCGGCTAGGCCGAGCGCAAGGGCCATGGCAATCCCGAGGGCGGCGATCGGAAGTGGCAGTCCGACGTTGACAACCCTCTTGAGCAGATCTCCGATCATGGGGGCCCTAACGAAGGCCTTGGTTGCGAATAGCGCGAGCACGATACCGAGCACGCCCCCGCACCCCCCAATCGCGATGGCCTCGCCGATGATCAGGCGTAGGACCAATCCCGCCGAGAAACCAAGGGTCTTGAGCACTCCGATCTCGGTGCGGCGCTCACGCACGGCCATGCTCATGGTGTTGGCGGTGACCAGCAGGATCGTGAACATCACGGTCAACCCGATGCCGTTTAGCAGCAACACCAGTTTTCCACCGAGGGAGATGAAGCCGGCGGCGTAGACGGCCTCGGTCTCGGTATGCGTTTGCGCTTCGCTGTCTCGAAAGAGCGCGTCGATGGCTCCGCTCACGGCGACGGCCTGACTGGAATCGGAAATCTCGACGCGATAAGTGCTGACGACCATTTTCCTGCCGGTGGCTTCGTCTAAGTACTTGAAGTGGAAGAACATCAGGTTCTCGCTGGTGTCGGGAAAGCGGGCCTGATCAACCCTGTAAATGCCGCGCACGACGAACTCAAAGGGCTTCCCAATGCGGTAGGGCGCCATGGTGCTTTGGAGTTGAAGGGAGTCGCCTTCTTTCAGGTTGGCTTTGTCTGCGATGTCCTTGCCGATGATGCAGCCTCGCTGGTCCTCAAGAAAGGCCTGCCGCTGCTGAGGATCCAGATGGTACTCAGGATACATGGGCAGGAATGCCTCGGCCTCGACCGCGAAGTTCGGGAAGAAATCGCGAGGCTTGGCGAGATCGCGCATGCCGCCGAACCAGTTGGCAATGGAGACTCGCTTGACACCCGGGACAGCAGCGATTTGGGCCCCATAGGATTTGGGCATGCGGAAGGCCAGGCTGACGTTATTGCGGGTGATGAGGCGAGACGCACCGGGACTCTTCACCTGTCCACTGACGGCGTAGACAAGGGTCTGTAGGGTAGCGAAGAGAAAGATGCAGACAGCCATGGCCAATACCGTGCTCGAAGTGCGCATCCAGTTGTGCCGCAAGTGACTGACGATAAAGGGAAGGAACTTCATGACTTACGCACTCGCGAGAACGCCCTTCTGGAGATGGAGTTGCCTACGGGCGCGCTCGGCGGCGCGCGGGTCGTGAGTAACCATGACAATGGTCTTCTTGAATTCGCGGTTCAGGGCCTGTAGGAGATCGAGAATCTCTTCCGCGCTATGGGCGTCAAGATCGCCGGTCGGCTCGTCGGCGACTAGGAGATTGGGATCGGCGACAAAGGCGCGGGCGATGGCCACGCGCTGCTCCTGCCCGCCGGAGAGTTGACGGGGATAGTGCGAGGCGCGATCAGCCAGGCCGACAATGCGAAGCGCCGTTAGGGCGCGGGCGCGCCGCTCCTTGCCGCCGAGGGGATTAAGAAGGAGCGGCAGTTCGACGTTCTGGACGGCGTTAAGCACTGGAATGAGGTTGTAGAACTGGAAAATGAAGCCCACGTTGCGACTACGCCAGCCGGCGAGCGCGCCTTCCGAGAGAGTCCCAAGATCAGCGCCGGCAACGGTTACTCGACCCGAGGTTGGACGATCGATACCGGCGATAAGGTTCAGGAGCGTGGTCTTGCCGGAACCAGATGGGCCCATGAGGGCGACAAATTCTCCTTCCGAGACGGCGAGATTGATGCGGTCGAGAACAACGATTTCCTGGCTGTCGCGGTGGTACAGCTTGCGAACCTCTTCGACGCTAACCCTGACGGGACCGGGCTTGATATCGGCGGTGGCTGGTGGCACAAGGCTCCTAACGCTGGATGCTCGCGCATTCTCTGCCCGTGCAGCGGGACATTAGGCCAAGCGGTTCTAGAAGCGAGATGAGCGGTCGAGCGAGGTGGTGTGCGGATTGCTAGCTGGCACCTCGTGCCTGCGCTCGTGGAGGCGCTCGTACCGAGGGCCGCGATTGTCCACCAAGGCTAGCGACGGCTGCGCTCTAGCGGGGTTGTAGCCGACTTCCGATGGCAGATCGTCTGATCTGCTGAAGTCTTTCCAATCGATTGTGGCGACCGGTTCCTGAGGGCGGATGAGCGGTCGTCTGGCGAGGATGAACGGGGCGCCGCTCGGCTCCGCCTACGACGATGGCTGACAAGGTTAAGATGGTGAGTGTGACCGCGCACCTAGCCCCGATACCGACAAGGATCGCCGCCTACGACCGCTTCGCTTACTACGTTGCGCAACTACTGGGATGGGGCCTCTACTCGGTTTTGATTTACCTCATTTCGCCAGGTCCAAAGGGAGCGGATCTGGCAGCTAGTGCCCTGGCATGGTGCGGTTGTGGGTTGTTTTGTACTCACGTGCTGCGAATCTATGTAAACCGGCATGGTAGACACAGCGTGGCGCAACTGACGGCTGGCTTTGGTGTCGCAATCGTACTGATTCCGGTAGCAATGGTCTCGGCGCAGGCACTGGCCCAGGGATTTCTGAGCAAGGAGCAAGTGCATTCGTCGGGCGTGGTTCCCCACTTTTTCCAAGCAGTGCTCGTTATCTCCCTCTGGTGCGCCCTGTACTTCAGCGCGCACGAGTTCCGCAAGCGCCGTGCAGCGGAGATGGAGGCCTTGCGACTGGCGCTCCTGGCTCAGGTGGCTCAGTTTCGCACGCTCCGCTCGCAATTGAATCCGCACTTTCTCTTCAATTCCTTGAACAGCCTGCGCGAGCTCGTCGATGAAGATCAAGAGCGTGCGAAGCAACTGATCACACGGCTGTCGGGCCTCTTGCGCTATACCCTGCGCGCGGACAGCGTGGAAACCGTCCCGCTCAAAGAGGAACTGGCGGCCGTCGAAGATTATCTCGCCCTGGAGAAGGTTCGCTTCGAAGAGAGATTGCGGTTGCGGTACGAGGTCACGCCCGAAGCTCTTTCAGCGAGAGTGCCCCCCATGTTGCTGCAAACGCTGGCCGAGAATGGGTTGAAGCATGGGATTTCAAAGTCCCCGACCGGCGGAGAGCTGGCGATCGCAGCCGCCGTGAATGACGGCTTTCTCCGCATCGAGGTAACCAACACCGGCACCATGGCAGAGACTAGCGGCTCGACGGCCATTGGTCTCGAGAACGCTCGCGAGCGGCTGAAGCTAGTCTATGGGGAGCAGGCGTGCCTGACGCTGCGGGTGGATACTGGCGAGAGAGTGCGTGCTGCGGTCACAATTCCACTGCTCACACCGAGGGCCGCCGGTACATGAGAACGCTGATCATTGATGATGAGCGTCTGGCCCGTAACGCACTGCGGCGCTTGCTTCGTCCATATAAGGATATTGAAATTGCGGGCGAGGCGGCAAATTCGGAGGAGGGCCTGCGGGCCATTAACACATTAAGGCCCGATCTTGTTCTCATGGATGTGGAGATGCCGGGGCGCAACGGTTTTCAACTCCTGGAGGAGTTGGAAGATGTTCCGCTGGTCATTTTTACGACTGCCTTTGACACTTACGCCGTAAAGGCATTCGAGGCGAGCGCGCTCGACTACTTGATGAAGCCGATTTCCTCGGACCGGCTGGAAGCAGCCCTGGGCCGGGCGCGCAGGGCTCTGGCCGCGGCTGCGGCCGAGCCCCTCGGTGCAGGCGTGAAAGGATCTGCCGCACGACAGATTTTCGTGCGCGACGGTGACCGCTGCTGGATCGTGCGCCTGGCCGATATCCGGTTGATGGAGTCTGAGGGCAACTACACCCGGCTGCATTTCGGAAACGATTCGCCTATCGTCTTCAGATCGCTTTCGGCAATTGAACAGGGTCTCGCTCCCGATCTCTTCTTTCGCAGTAACCGCTCGCAAGTCATTAACCTACAATGCATTGAAAGCGTGCACAACGAGATTGACGGAAGACTGGTTGTGAAGCTGATCAAAGGAGAGCAGATCGAGGTTTCGCGGCGCCAATCACAACGGCTGCGGCAGCTCCTCAAATTCTAAGGGATGCACTGGGCTCAAGCCTGGCGACGCGTCCTTCTTCCAACGGCTTCCCGAGGTTGCTTAGTTGCCTTGCCCGCGACTTTCCGAGGGTCATGGCTTCGATCCCCGCAGCCTGCCAACCTGCTCGACTCCAAGTGGCGTACGGAAGCGCTTGCCGAGAGGGTCTCCATCCTAATCCCTGGCTACTTGTTCGTACGCGCGTAGCCGAGGAACACGCTCACTGCTGAGCGGCTGGCCGCCGGTGACGACCCGGCGTGGAACCGTGCAAACGTGTAGTTCACACCCGCGCTTCCCCGTTTCTTGATCCGCGCCCCCACCGAGGCGCCGGCGAGAATGGTGTCGTAGGCGTAGGTAGAATCAAATTGATCCCCTGCCTCGCGGTAGTAGCCAAATGCGGAGAGGAATAGTCGACGGGTGAGAGACTGGCTGACGAGTCCGTAAAAGAGGTCTGCCACCTGACTGCGGCCCACTATCAAGCCCTGGTACTGCGTGCGGTCATAGCGGGCCGCGATGGTCGTGCGTTTGAGACGCAGGGAGAGGCCCACTCCCCCGACCGGTGCCCAACCGGAGGTGGTCGAGCTAGGCCCCTCGAGATGGCTCCCTCCGAGCGCGGCGTCGGCAGTGAATTCTTGGCTGAACTGCTTGTCCACATGCGCTTGGAATGTGTGGATCCGCAGATCAGGCTGGAAGTTGTTGTCTTGATAGGCGTAGGACAGGGTCAGATTCGCGCTTTGGTCAAGGACCCTCCGCAGACCCGCCGTTGCTTCAATCTGGTCTCCTTCCGCAAACGCTAGCGGGCTTTCGTATGTGCGTCGGTAGCCGAAGCCGACAGTGACGCGTGTCTGGGCGGAGAAATCGTGGGAGAGGCCCGTTCCGATCCGCCAGGTCAGATAGTCGAGTCGCAGGGTCTGTACTCCCTCAGCCGTCAGAAGCGCCAGCGCCTGCGAGGAGGCCTCGGGTGGTGCTGGCACCAGGGGCTGGCTCGGGAGGAGAGGGGCGAGCAAGTCCGCTCGAGCGAGCGTGTCACCCGGGAGCATTCCAGAGTTCACAAGCTGGTCCGTCTGATACCGAACCCCCGTCACATCGAAGGATACGGTGCCGGAAGTGCTAGGCGTCAGCTCATAACTGAGGCCCGCCACACCCGCGACCGACTTAAGGTCGAGTTGCGGGAGCCCCACGCGGCTGGCGTAGAGCGTTTCGAGATTCAGCCCGTCAGCGTACGACCCTCCCAGACGCAGTCGGACGCGACGAGAGAGCTTGGGCTCGAAGGATGCTCCAAGCCCGAACTGGACCCCGTTAAGGGAACCATACTGGTTGAAAAGCTGGCCGTTCGCCCATCCCACCGCAGACAGGGAATAGCGCGGGTCGAGCCGGCCGTAGCTTAGGCTGAGGGTGGCGCCAGAGATCGCATCACCCGGGCCTTCGGAGATCAGGAACAGGTTGTCGGTGAAGGTCTGACGCAGGTTGGCAGCAAACGTCCAACGCTCCGCCTCGACCTGGGCCGACGACGGCGTCGCCGCGAGGCCGAAGAGCAGGGTCAGAACGATGCCGACGCGCTCCACACCTGTGCGCGTCATTGCCCGCGGCAGCTTCGCCAATGACAAAGACTAACGGCGGCAGTGGCCAGGGTCAAATCGGCGCCTTGGGAAGCGGTTCCATTTGGGTTAAGGTACGGTTCGGATAATGCTCGGCGATTTGGCCGCTTCCTACAAGCCGTCCCGCGCGGCCTGGCGCGACGCACGGAATCTCCTCTGGGTTGAGCGTCGGCGGCTGCTGGCCGGCCTGTTACTGCTCTTGGTCGGACGGCTAGCCGGTCTGGTTCTGCCTGCCTCAAGCAAGTTCCTGGTCGACGATGTCATAACCCGACGCCATGGCGCCCTGCTCGGACCACTGGCTGCCGCCATCATGGTGGCAACCGTCATCCAGGCCCTCTCGTCGCTGGCGCTCTCGCGGGTCCTCGGCCTGGCTGCACAGCGAGCGATCATGGACATCCGACGGGATCTCCAGCGCCGGGTGCTCCACATGCCCATCGCCTTCTTCGACTCGACGAGGAGCGGGGTGCTGATCGCGCGCATCATGACCGACCCCGAGGCCCTACGGAATCTCATGGGCACCGGCTTCGTCCAGGTCGCCGGCAGTTTCCTCACCGCGGTCTTCGCGCTCGGCATCCTCCTGTGGATGAACTGGCGGCTGACGGCCACGACCCTGGTCCTCTTGGGCGCCTTCGCCGCCCTCATGGTCTATGCCTTTCGGCTAATCCGCCCACTCCACCGCCAGCGGGCCGAGATTGGGGCCCAGGTGACGGGTCGCCTGACCGAGGCGCTGAGCGGCATCCGCGTGGTTAAGTCCTACCGGGCCGAGGAATACGAGGCCCGAGTGTTCGCGGCCGGACTGGATCGGCTCTTCGCCAGCGTAGCCCGGGAGGTGACCGCCAGTGCCGCCCTGGGAGGCCTGGGGATCGCCATTTTCGGAGCCATATCGGCCCTCCTGGTTCTTTTCGGCGGGAAGGAGATTCTGACCGGGGCCATGACCCTGGGCGATTTCGTAATGTATGTCTTCTTCATCGGATTGCTACTTGCACCTCTTGTGCGAATTGCGGAGACCACCACGCAGCTCGGCGAAACCTTCGCGGGGCTGGACCGAATCCGCGAGCTGAAAGACCTGCCCACGGAAGAGGAAGGAGACCACGACCGCGAGCCGCTTCCTAAAATAGGTGGTGACGTCGAGTTCGAGGACGTCCATTTCGAGTACGCACACGGGATATCGGTCCTGAAGGGCATTTCCCTTCGCGCCGCTCCCGGTACGACCACGGCGCTGGTGGGCCCGAGCGGAGCGGGCAAGAGCACCGTGATTGGCTTGCTCATGGCCTTGTATCGCCCGTCCTCGGGACGGATCTTGTTGGATGGACGAGACTTGTCGACACTCCGAATCCGTGATTTCCGAACCCACCTGGGTGTGGTCCTCCAGGAGAGTTTTCTCTTCGACGGGACCATCGCGGAGAACATTGCCTACGCCCGGCCAGATGCCAGCCACGAGGAGATCCTGCGGGCAGCGCAGGCAGCGCATTGCGATGTGTTCGTGGAAGCCTTCGAGAACGGGTATCAAACGGTGGTGGGAGAACGTGGCGTCAAGCTCTCGGGGGGCGAGCGTCAGCGGGTGGCCATTGCCAGGGCTCTCCTGGCTGACCCGAAGCTCCTCATCTTGGACGAGGCCACATCTAGCCTGGACAGCGAGAACGAGGCCCTGGTCCAGGACGGACTGCGGCTCCTGCGGCGCGGCCGGACGACATTTGTGATTGCCCACCGTCTTTCCACGGTGCGCAGCGCAGATCAGATCCTTGTGATGGAGGCGGGTCGCATCGTCGAGTTTGGGACTCATGAAGCGCTGATCGACAAGGGGGGCTCCTACCGCCACCTCTACGAGCGGCAGTTCAGTACGAACGGCGACGACTTCTTGAATCCCGGCGAGACCCCAAGATCGGGCGCGGGGGACGTTGTGGAAGCCCAAGCGGCATCCGTCCCTCCTCCGGAGTCACCCCTCCCCCTCTTGGCCCCTCGCCCCCCCCGTGGAGGAGGGGGATTGGTCTAGGCCCCCGGCCGTCTTGACCCCAGGGTCCCTTGACAATGGCGACCGGTCCAACTAAGCTAAGCCTTCTCGGAACAGAAGCTTAGGGGGCTTGCGAGTCGAAGCGAATAGGCCAGCGGATCCGGCGAGGGATCGGATGGCAGCCGGTCTCGACGGGTTCGATGCGGGGGGTGGACGAGTGACGAACGTGTACCGGTTCCTGCTCCAGGCGGTCGTATGCCTTGGGACTGCGGCGTGCCTTGCGGAAGCGGCGCAGACCCCTCCCCCGAGCCAGGCCCCCGCTTCCGACGAGCCCGCTCCCTACTTCATCGCGCCGGGCGACATCCTGCACATAACGGTGTGGAAGGAGCCGGAACTCACCACGGACGTGTTCGTGCGCCTCGACGGAAGAATAACGGTACCCCTCGTCGGTGACATCAGGGCCGGGGGCCGGAGTACCGAGCAGCTCACGACTGAGGTCCGCACCAAGCTGCGGGCCTTCCTCGAGGTGCCCCAAGTCACGATCACGGTTTCCCAGGCGGTGAGCGCCCGGTTCTACGTGATTGGTGAGGTGACGACCTCCGGTGCCTTCCCCATGAGCGGGAGTACCACCGTGATCCAGGCCCTCGCCTTGGCCGGCGGCTTTCGGGAGTTTGCCAAGCGCGACCGGATCATGATCATCCGTGACCGGCGTGGAGAGCGCAAGGCCATTCCCTTCAACTTCCACGACGTCGAGCTGGGGCTCCACCTGGAGCAGAACATCATTCTTGAGTCCGGCGACACGATTATCGTTCCGTAGCCAACATGCGCAAGACCGTCCTCATCGACGCTTTCCCCGACAGCGCCTTCCGCCACCGCGAGGGCGCGGCCGTGGCCTGCATTGACGTGATGCTTGCTACCACCACCCTCGTCACGGCCGTCGCCCAGGGACGGAGGACTCTGCTGGCGGCATCTCACGCTGAGTTGCGCGCGATCCTGGCTCGGCTGGGGCCCGCTCTGGTGGCGGGTCGCCTGGAGGACGCAGCGCCGGGAGAGTTCGAACTGCCCGACAGCCCCTCCGCGCTGCCACGGTGGTCGGAGGACAAGCGCCCGCTCGTCCTCGCATCCGAGCCCGGTACCAACCTGATTGCCAACGCCGTCAGCAGCGGCCCTGTCCTCGTGGCCTCCTTTCGCAATCTCTCGGCCACCGCCGCCGCCCTCGCCGACTACGAACGCGTAGCCCTTCTTTGCGCGGGCTCTCGCGGAGAGTTCAGCTGCGAAGACCAGATGGCAGCGGCTTGGATCGCGGAGCAACTCCTGGACCAGGGTTTCGAGGCGGTAGACCGCCGCACCGCCGACACCGTGCGCCGCTGGAGCGGCGCCGCGCCCGCGCTGGCGGGATGGGGCAACAGCGCCGCCCAGCTCTGCCGCGCGGGTCGTGCGGAAGAGGTAGATTTCGTGATCGCCCATGTGGACGATGTGGACCACAGCTGCCGCTGCGAGGCCGACGAGGTCTTTCTGGAGCAGTTCCCGGTTGGCGTACGCTGCGCGCGGGAAGGACTCGACAGATGAACCACCCCGAGTACGCCGACATCGAGGAGCGGCCGAGGCGCGACGCTATCGAGTACCTTGAGATCCCCTTCCGCTACCCTCCCTATTTCTGGGTTCCCTTCGCGGCGGTCATGACGGTCGCCATCCTCCTCGCGCTCGGGGCGCCGCGAAAATACCGCTCCGCGACCCTCATCCTCGTGGAGTCGAAGAATGTGCCCGAGTACTTCGTGACCCCGGTCACTCCCGAGGGGATCGCCCAGCGTCTGAACACAATCCGTCAGGTGGTCATGAGCCGGACCCGCCTCGAGCAGGTGCTCCAGAAGCTTGACCCCTACCCGGAGATGGCCGGACAGCCCTCCCACGTAATCGTAGAGGCAATGCGGGGCGCCATCGAGATCCGTGTGCAAGGCACGGACTCGTTCGTGATCGAGTATGTCAACCGTGACCCCGAGAAAGCAATGAGGGTCACAAACATGCTCGCCTCGCAATTTACCGAGGACGCGGCGCGGCTCCGCGACAGTCTGACCAAGAAAGCCTTCGACTTCATCCAACAGAGCCTTGAGGACGCGCGCAAGACTCTCGAAGAGCGCGAAGGGGCGCTGCGTCGGCACAAGCAGGCGTACTGGGGCTCCCTTCCGGAGCAGCTCGACGCCAACCTCCGTGTGCTTCAGCAGCTCCAGCTCGAGCAGCAGACGCTGGGCGAGAGCCTCCGCACCCTAGGAGACCGCCGAGCGGCCCTGGAGCGGAGCGTGCTCGAGGGCCAGCGGCTCGCCCCCAGCCCTTCGACGCCGGAGGCAGAGCTCGCTAAGCTCCGCTCCACCTACAACTCCCTCCGTGGCCGCTATACAGACGACCACCCAGACATGCGCGCTCTTCGCGCTCGCATGGAGAAGCTAGAGAAGCAGCCTCGGGACCCCCAAAAGGGAGACGGGGAGGACACGAGCGAAGTCGCCAACCCCGAGGCCGCCTCGCTCCACCAGTCTCTTCGCCTCGTTGAGGCCGAGATCGAATCGCTGCAGACCCGGCGTGAGCATCTTGACCAGAGGATCGCGGCTTTTCAGGCTCGCGTGGAGCAGACGCCCCGGGCGGAGCAGGAGTTGGCTGCCCTGACCCGCGATTACCAACAGCTCCGTGAGAACTACAACACCGCGCTCAAGAAGGAGATGGATGCGGAGATGGGGCGGCGCCTGGAAGAGTACTGGAAGGGCGGATACTTCCGCGTTCTCGACCCCGCTTTTCTCCCTCGCCGGCCCATCCGTCCCTACGGTACGCTCTTCGTCATGGCCGGCCTCCTGTTCGGCCTCGCGGCCGGCCTCGCCGGCACCTTCATCGCCGACCTCCTCGACCCCTCCATCAAGAATGAGCGTGACTTGGAGGATCTCCTGCCCCAACCCGTTCTGGTCACAATCCCGCGCGTGATGCCGCCTGGCAAGCACGCCACTGCGTCTTGAGCCCTTCCATGACTCCGGTCGACCCCCTCCTGACCACGCTGCCCGCGACCCGGGTGACGTTCGCGGAGCCGGCGACCGCGCCCATTCTGATCGAGGACCCGCGACTCGCCGCGCTCGTCTCCCCCGGCACCTTGGATTTTGAGCCTTTCCGCGTCTTGCGTTCCAAAGTGAAGGCAGCGGTGGAGGGGATGTCGATGGTGGAGACGGTGCTAGGCGAACAGCGCCTCGTCCGCTGCCTCGGCGTGATTGGCCCGACGGCCGGCGAGGGAACGAGCACGATAGCCCTGGGGCTCGCCAACGCCCTCGCGCAGGAACAGGAGGCCCGTGTTCTCCTCGTCGAGGCGGCGCTTCGCGCGCCCCGGCTCGCCCAGATGCTCGGCCTTCCTCCCGAGGCCGGCCTCAGCGAGTGGCTCGCTGAAGGAGGCCACGGAGCGGTGCCGCTGGTCCGCCTCGAGCCGGGGGGGGTTCTTCTGTTAGCGGCCGGGACGCCGTCCCCTCTTCAATCTGCGGAGCTGCTGGGCTCGGAGCCCATGGCACGGCTGTTGGCAGCCGCGCGCCGGTCCTTTGATTTCGTCCTCCTGGACTGCCCACCGCTGGAGACGGTGGCGGATTCGGTTGTGCTCCAGGACTTGCTTGATGGCTTCCTCCTGGTAGTTCGGGCCCGTCACGCATCACGTACCGCAATCCGCCGGTCCCTGTCCAAACTCAAGCCCAATGCAGTTCACGGGGTGGTCTTCAACGACCGGACGGAGATCCTGGCCCGCTGGCTCGAACGTCGCCGCAAGCCGCTCTGAGGCGTCGTGAACACCGTCTCCCTGCCTGATTTCCGGCGTGCTGTTCTCTTCCTCGTGGAGTCCCTCCTTCTCCTGCTGGCGGTGGTGCTGGCTTGCCTTCTCGGCTCTGCTCACGAGCTGCAGGCCAGCCCCGGCTCGGCTGTCCTCAAGGCTCTGCTTCCCGTGCTCGCCCTCCAGCTCTGCCTGTACTACAGCGAGCTCTACGACGACCGCGCCCTACGGAGCCGTACACAGTTCTTCCTGCGCCTAGGCCAGTCCTACGTGGCGAGCGCCCTGATCCTGGGCCTCGCCTACTACCTCCTGCCGGCAGCGCGCATCGGCCCCGCGACGCTCCTCCTAGCCTTACCGTTCAGCTCCTTCGCAATCCTGGGTTGGCACACCGCGCACCGGTGGGCGGCCGACCGAGAGTCGCTGAACGACAACGTGCTCATCCTCGGCACTGGCCAGACCGCCCAGTTGATCGCGGTGGAGATGCTTCAGCGGGCCCCGCTCGGATACCGGGTGTTGGGCTTCCTGGGGATCCACACGGCCGACGTGGGTCGCCGACTCGTCAACCCCTCCGTCATCGGAACCATGGGCGATCTTCTGCTGCTCGTGAGCTCACTCAACGTCAACCTCATCGTCGTCGCATTGGAGGATCAGCGCGGCCAGCTCCCGGTAGATGACCTCCTCAGTTGCCGCCTGGCCGGCATCCGCATCGAGGACGCCCCGAGCTTCTACGAGCGCCTGACCGGCAAGATTCTCATTAGCGACCTGCGGCCGAGCTGGCTCGTCTTCTCCCCCGGCTTCAGCAAGCCGCGCCTGCTTCGCGGCACCAAGCGCGCGGTAGAGACGGTGGTGGCGCTGATAGGCCTGGTGCTTGTCGCCCCCCTCCTTGGCCTACTCGCCCTGCTCATTCGACTGGAGACCCCCGGTCCCGGCTTCCTGCGCCAGGTGCGCGTGGGCATGCAGGGGCGGGTCTTTACCCTTTACAAGCTCCGCACCATGCGCACGGACGCGGAGGCGCTCACGGGCCCGGTGTGGGCCTCGCCGGATGAGGATCCGCGCGTCACCCACCTCGGACGCGTCCTCCGCCAGCTCCGGCTGGACGAGCTTCCCCAGGTGATCAACGTGGTAAAGGGAGACATGAGCTTCGTGGGCCCGCGCCCCGAGAGGCCCCATTTCGTGGAGAACCTCCGAAGGATCATCCCCTACTACGACGAGCGCCACACTGTGCGCCCCGGAATCACGGGCTGGGCTCAGGTCAAGTTCGGCTATGGCTCGACCATCGAGGACAGTGAATGCAAGTTGCAGTTCGACCTCTACTACGTCAAGAACATGTCCCTGTTCCTCGATCTCGCCATCATTCTCGACACCTTCAAGGTCATGCTCCTGGGGCGGGGGGCACGCTGACCATGACCACGCGGACGCCCTACCTCGCGAGTGGGCCGTCGCTGGCCGCTTCCTCTCCGCCCCTCCCCGGGGCGCGTTTCGAGGCTGTCGCTCGGCGGGCGCAGCAGGAGGTGCGTCCCGGCCTCGTTCTCGCCCTCCTCTACGCTTGCGGTCTGGCTGTGGCCCGCGCCATCGACGTTACCGAGGACGGCCCCGTCATGCTGCTCTTCGGGGCGGCCTACTCCGCAACGGTCACGGTCTCGGCCCTCCTCCGCCCTCGCTGGTACCTGCCGCTGGTGGTAGCTTACCTGCCCTTCAGCAAGGTCTACCCCCTTCCCGTGGCCGGAATCGCCGGCGCCAACTTGACCAACTTGCTGCTTGTGCTCGGACCCGTCGCTTGGTTATCCAGCCGTTTCCAGGGCCGACCTGACCTCCGCGCCAAGTTGCCTGACTTGCTGGCGGTGCTTTTCGTGGCTGTGGCATCGCTGAGCCTGCTCCCCGCCTACGCGGCCGGGCCCGGCCTTGGGGAACTCGTCCAGACCTATCGCGCCTGGCTTGCGCCCGTGCTGTTCTTCTTTATGGCGCGAGGGCTTGCGCGCGATCGAGAGGATATCCGCGCTGTGCTCCAGGTCATGGCCTGGACCACCCTCCTAGTCGCGGCCGACACCTGGAGGGCGGGGCTGGAGCGCTCGAGTCGGGGCAGCATCGACGCCGCCCGTGTTCCGGGCCTGATGGTGCAGGCCAATTCCATGGGCGCGTTTCTCGCCTATTACGGGGTCCCCCTTCTCGCCTTCGCAATGAATGCGCGACCCCGCCGCCGGGCCCTGGCCTACTTCGCTTCCTTCGCCTTCGCCGTCCGGGCGACGCTCTACACCTTTTCGCGCGGAGCCTATCTAGCCCTGGCCGCGGGCGCGGGAACCGTATTGGCTTTCACGAGCCCGGTGCTCCTGGCCACCGCGGGTGGAGGGGGAGCCGTGACCCTCCTAGCTTTTCCTTCCTTGATCCCCGAGAGCGTTCGCGAGCGCCTCGCCGACACTACCGCGGAGCGTTCGGTGCCCTCGGCGTTTGAAGGGGAGAACGCGACGGTCAGCCTGGACCGCAGCAGCGCCCACCGCCTGGTCCTCTGGCGCGGCGCCGCGCAGATGATCGCAGATCACCCCCTCACCGGCGTAGGCCTGGGCCGTTTCCAAGAGCTCATCGGCTATTACACGGAGTACCCGCTGCGGAGGAGTGATCCCCACGACGCTCACAATGCCTTCATCCTTCTGGCCGCGGAGACGGGCCTGCCCACTCTCGCCCTCCTTCTCTTGCTCTTTCTCGCCTGGTCCTTGATCGCCCTAAAGCTCCGCTTCCGACGCCGACACCCGGTCGACCGCGGCCTTGCCCTGGCCTTCCTGGGCAGCCTGGTTGCCGTGGTGGTGAGCTCCTTGCTGGGCTCGCGCTTCTCCGACGAGGCTCTCGTGGGGTGGTTCTGGATCCTGGCGGCCTTGGTCGTTGTTGCGGGTCGCCTTCGTGATCCTTTTCGGCCCGCACGCCGGGCGGCATGACGGGCGCGGCTCCGATCAAACGGACGGTGGCCTGGAGCCTCCTCCGCTCCGGGGCTCTGCGCCTCCATCGCTCCCATTTCGAGAAGGGGCGGGCCATACTCCTCGCCTATCATCGCGTGAACGACGAGCGGGACCCCTTCTTCCCTTCCCTGCCCCGAAGTGATTTTGCCGCCCAGGTCGATTACATCGCCTCCCGTTATCGCGTGGAGCCCCTGGACGCAGTCGTCGCCTGGCTGGCCGATGGAGCACCGGGGCCTTCCCGCGTGGCCATAACCATCGACGACGGGTATCCCGACACGTTCGAGGTCGTGCTACCCATCCTCGAAGGCCGCGGCCTACCCGCTACTCTGTTCCTTGCCACCGGTCCCCCGGAGACGGGCGAGCCCCTTTGGATCGACCGGATAAGGTGGGTGCTCAAGCACGCTCGGGCCACCGTGCTCGACGTTCCCGCCCTCGGTCTGCCTTCCTCGGGCCTGGGCCGGCCGAGCGCGCGCCTGGAGTTGCTCGCCCGCCTGCTCCGGCAGCTCAAGGCCTTGGGCCCGAAGGACGTGGAGGACGCGGTTGCCACCCTGGAGGCCGCCCTGCAGCCACAGGGCCCGCCCCTCCGCCTCCTCCGCTGGCCGGAGGTCCGGCGGATGACCGAGGGAGGGATCAGTCTCGCCGGCCACACCCATCGGCACTACATGCTCTCCCGGCTCGATGAAGGCAAGCAGGAGGACGAGATCACGACCTGCCTGCGGCTGATCGAGGAACGGGCCGGCCGCCAAGTCACGAGCTTCGCCTATCCCAACGGCGACCCGGAAGACTACGACGGGCGCACGATTGCCATTTTACGGCGCCTTGGCTTGCGCTGCGCGGTCACCTGCCGCAGGGGCCTGGCCCGCCCCGGCCAGGACCCCTTCCAGCTTCCCCGCCTTTATACCAACGAGCCGAGCCTCGCGCTCTTCGCCGCTCGCCTCGCAGGCCTCGGCCAAGAGGAGCGCGGGCGAGTAGAGGTCTCGTGATGCGCGGCTTGGGCGGAGGGACCGTCGCCCGCGCCATGATCGTGGTCTCCGCGTCCTCGGGCGCCGCCCTTCTGGTTGGCTTCTTCAAGAATGTCCTCGCCGCCTACTACTTCGGGACTTCGGGGGGTATGGATGCCTACCTTGTGGCGCTGCTCCTCCCGGATCTGGCCATGCAGCTCGCGCGCACGGGCGCGTTCAACTTCATCCCACTCTTCGCGGCCCAACGGGCCCGCTCCGAGGATGAGGCCTGGCGCGACGCGGGAAGGATGCTCAGTTATTGGCTGCTGCTGCTCTCGGGATCGCTGCTCATTGCCTATCTGGTATCGCCGGGGGCTATGTCACTGCTCGCCCCTGGGTTTAGCGAGGCGCGACGCACCCAGACGCTGGAGCTGACCCGAGTGCTCCTGCTCATGAGTGCCTCCCTGGGAGCGGGGCGCATCCTGGGCGTGGTGCTCCATGCAGAGCGGCGCTTTGCGGCGGTGGGGCTCTCCGAGATCGCCTTCCAGGCAGGCTCCACGGCTTTTCTGGTCGTTCATCATTGGATGGGGGTGGAGGCGCTCGCCCTCGCCCAGGTCTTCGGCGGCTTGTTGCAGTTCCTCGTAGTGACGGTAGCCCTTCTCCGGCGCCGGAACCGCCTCAAGGCCGGCCTCGATCTCACGAGCGCCCCGGTTCGGCGGCTGATCCGCCTCTCCCTGCCCGTCTATCTCGGCGACTCCGGCGACAAGCTCAACCTCATAGTCATGCGGGCCTTCGCCTCCCTCCTCCCCGTGGGCGCCGTCTCCGGGCTGCAGTATGCGTTCACTCCTGTCGAGGCGCTGCACCGCCTGCTCGTAGGCCCCCTGACCACCGCATTCTTTCCCTTCCTGTCCAGCCGCTTCGCGGAGCCCAACCAGCAACAGGCGAGGGTGAGCCTCGGCCGAGCTCTGCTGACTGCGGTCATGGTCTTCCTGCCTCTGGCGGCAGTCGTTTGGCTTGTGGCCGATCCCTTGGTGGTTGTGCTCTTCGAGCGCGGATCCTTCGACGTGCGCTCGACCAGCGTTACCGCCTCTGCACTCCGTCTCTTTGCGCCCTCTGTTTTCGCTTTGGCTCTAAATGAGCTCGTCGGCTCCGCCTTTCATGCCCGTCAGGACACCCTCACGCCCATGCGGGCGGGATTCGCCCGGGTGGCTTGCAACGCGATACTCTGCGCCACCCTCACCCCCTGGATGGGACACCGCGGCATTGCCCTCGCCACCACTCTCTCCCTGTACTTCAAGCTGCTCGTGCTGGCCTTCTGCCTACGTGGAGTGTTCACCCCGAGCGAGACGCGCCGGCATCTGCGTTCGCTCTACGGGGTGGTTTTCGCGGTAGGGGCCATGACGCTAACGGTCTACCCGGTCGCCGCCTTCAGCTCGACGCCGGCCGTGCTCGAGGGCTACGCCCTGCCCGCCGCCGTGGTCCTCGGTTTGCTCTGCCTCGGCGTCTACACAGCGGCTCTTTGGCTCTTCGCCCGCCGTCAGCTGCTCGTGCAACTCGCCTTCCTGCACCGAGCCCTGCGCCGCCCGGCCCGCCTCCCGCTCCCGGTCGCGGGCGCCTCCAGGAAGCCCACGGCCGTCGCTGAGCAATCCCCCATATGACGACTGGTCGGCGCATCCTGCGACGGGCCCTCGTCCGTACATTCGCCCTGGCCGGCACGGGAGAGTCGGGCCTGCGCATCCTGACCTATCACCGGGTAAACGACGGCCATCCCCACGATCGCCTCAGCGTCACTTCTCGGGCCTTCACTGATCAGATGGATGCCCTTGCGAGCTCAGGCCGGCCCGTGCTCCCCCTTGCGCACGCGCTCCCCGCGTTGGGGGGGGCGGCTCCCCTACCCGCGGGCGCCGTAGCCCTCACTTTTGATGACGGCTTCGAGGACAACTATTCCACCGCTCTGCCCATCCTCCACCGCTTCGGCTTCACCGCGACGTTTTTCATCGTCACCGGCGCCATAGGCGGGACGGAAACGCTGGATCGGTACCGGGGCTGCTGCGCTGCCGATCGGATGCTCGACTGGGAGCAGGTCCTCTCTCTGCGCGCGCGGGGTCACACCATCGGCGGCCACGGCCGCACGCACCGCGAGCTAACGCGCGTGACCGCAGCGGAGTTGCGGGAAGAGGCCGAGGGTTGCCGGCGCGACATCGACGAACGCACCGGGGAGTCCCCCCGCTTGTTCTGCTACCCGCGGGGCCAGGAGTCGGTAGGTGTGAGACAGGTCGTGGCCGCGGCGGGGTTCGAGGCGGCCTGCACGGTGCGCCCGGGGGTCAACCCTCCGGGGACCGAGCCGTTTGTGCTCCGCCGCACGGAGATCTCTGGCGACGACACAAGCGAGGACTTCCGGCTCAAGCTGGAGGGCGGCTTCGACACCTGGCATCGCTTCTGGCAACGAGCGCAGGCCGCGTGGGCCCCGTGAACCGGTCGACCCTGCGCTTTCCCTTGGTGCTGGTCGGGATCTTGACCGCGGGCTCGATTCTTGTCGCCGCGGTCGCCGGACGCCTTAAGACGGTTCGGGCGCGGCGGGCTCAACCATCAGGTTCTCAGAACGGGGCCCAGGCCCCGCCTCCCCCGCCTCCGGAGACTCGCTCGTCGACCCCGGCGGGCTTGGGCCTTTGGGTCCTAAGGGACTCGGTAAAGGTGCGGCCGGGCGATGGCCTCGGGGAACCACAGGCGGTCGGGGCGCCGGTGCGGCTCCAAGGCGCGCGTGGCGAGACCGTGGCCTTCCAGGTGGCACTGGCCTCCGAGAGGGGCAGCCCAAGGGTGGAGGTCGAGCTTAGCGATCTGGCGGGACAGGGCAGCCGACTCCCCCGCCGCCAGTTCGCCGCCTTCTTGGAGACCTACCTCTACTGTCCCGCAGTGGAAGGTAAGCTGGTCGCCCTCCCCCCCGGGGAGTACCCGGATCCCCTGGTGCCGCTCTGGGAAGACGCGCCGGGCAGCCGTCCCGTGGCCGCCCCGTTTTCCCTCATTCCCCGCCGCAACCAGGTTCTCTGGATCGATCTCGAGGTCCCACGCGGTGCAGCGGCCGGGAGCTATGCCGGCACCCTCACCTTCCGCGCGGAGGGACAGCCTCTGGCTGTGTTGCGGATCGAGCTACAGGTGCTCCCCTTCGAGATCCCCGCCCGCCCCTCGCTGGCAGCCTGGGTGCCCCTCTACGCGACCCGCCTCTGGGAGCGCGAGGGCCTTGCCCCCCTTCCCGCACCCGAGCGCCAGGGGGTCCTCGCGGCTTACTTCCGCATGGCCCACGCTCACCGCTTCGCCACCCAAATCATGGAAGAGCAGCCGGAGCTACGATGGGACGAGAAGACGGGCGCTCTCCTCTCTGTGGCCTGGGCCGACTATGACTCCCGCTACGGATCTAGCCTCGATGGCTCTCTATTCACGGACCGGGAGCCGCCCCGCCTGTGGAAGGTTGGGGGCTTTGTCTGGTGGGGAGCCCGCACCGGCGATCCGCCCAACTTCGGCGGCGACTACCGGCGAGACTCGGCCCTCACCCCCGCCCACCGCCGCGCCCTGATCGAGTATGCCCGCATCTGCGCCCAACACTTTCGCGAGAAGGGCTGGACGCGACCCCAGCTGTTCATGTACATGATCGACGAGCCGAAGTTCCGAGAGTACCCTGGCACACCGCGGCTCGTGAAGGACTACGGGGATGCCCTCCACGCGTCGGGCACGCCCATCCGGCACTTGGTGACGATCGCCCCGCACGACAGCCCGGTCCCCGTGGGTGCGGTGGACATCTGGGCGACCTGGGGGGCGGGTTACCGCCCGCGGGAGATGGGCGCGCGGCAGTCACGCGGCGAGCAGGCCTGGTTCTACCAGCAGCACGAACCATTCGTGGGCGGCCACTGCTTGAACAATGAGGGCCTCGGCCTCCGCAGCTGGCCCTGGATCGCCGAGCGCTACGCCGTCGACGGGATCTTCCTCTGGGTCGGGAACTTCTGGGACCAAGATCCGTATCGAAGTGTCTACAACTGGGACGATGGCCTCCTCGGGAATGGCGTGCTCTTCTACCCGGGAGCCATGCTCCCCTCCGTTGGCTTCCCGGCGGTGCGCGGCCCCGTTCCCTCCTTCCGCATGAAGGCGCTTCGTCGCGGCCTTCTCGACTACGAGTACCTGGCCCTGCTGAGGGCCCTCGGCGGCGATCCCGGCCCCCTTGTGCGCCGCGTGATCCGCTCCGCCCTCAACGAGAAGGAGTACGACCCCTACTGGGATCACCCGCTCTGGGCCAAGCCGGGGGACTGGAGCCACAACCCCGCCGATTGGGATGCGGCGCGGGAGGAGGTGGCGCGCGACATCGTGCTCCGGAAGGCGCAATGAGGCCCCCCCGCGCCGCCATCCTCATGTATCACCGGGTCAGCGAGACGGGCGCCGAACCGGAGGAGGGCGACTATGCCCTCCCGAGCGCGCTCTTCGAGGCCCAAATACGGCTTCTGGCCGCGGAGGGGCGAGCGGTGGTGCCTCTGGTCTCGCTCGCGCAGGGGCCCTACCCGGACGGGGCGGTCGTCCTCACCTTCGACGATGGCTGTGACACGGACGCCATGATCGCAGCGCCATTGCTCCGCACGCTAGGTTTTCCGGCCGCCTTCTTCGTAAACCCCGCGCGGGTCGGACAAGCCGGCCGCCTCTCCTGGGATCAGCTCCGCGGCCTGGCCGCGGATGGGTTTGCGATCGGGTCGCATGGCCTGGACCACACACTACTCGACCACGTTTCCGCCCCTGAGCTGCAGCGGCAGCTCGTGGACTCGAAACAGCGCCTTCAGGAGTGCTTGCGTCAGCCCGTCGATGCCCTGTCCTTGCCCGGCGGCCGCGGCGGACGGCGCGCGTGGCGCATGGCGAACGCCGCGGGCTACCGCTGGGTGCTGGGATCCCGCCCGGGTCTCGTGCGCGGGGCGGCGGGGGCCGGCATACTACCTCGCTTCCCCCTGCGGCGGGCCCACGGCCTGGCCGGGTTCTCGGCCGCGGTCGGGCAGCGGCCCTCCTTCCTCCTCCGGCAGCTGCTGCGGCATCAGGCGACGCATGTCACTCGGGCGCTCCTATCCGCGCGAGCCTATGATAGCCTGCGCCGCCTCTGGCTCGCGCGCTTCCATCCCACGGGGAGGGCTTGAGAGGTGGGGCTCGTGTTCTGGATCGCAGCCGCGCTCGTTCTCTACGCCTACCTCGGCTACCCCATCCTCATTACCGTCATGGCCCGACTATGGCCGGCGCCCGCGGTCTCTAAGCAGGACGTCACCCCCGCCCTCTCCCTCCTGATCATCGTCCACAACGAGGAGGCCTACCTCGAAGACAAGCTCCGCAATGCGCTTGCCCTCGACTACCCGAAGCACAAGCTCGAGATACTGGTCGTCTCCGATGGCTCCACGGACGGCACGGAAGCCATTGCCGTCAGCTTTGCGGCGGCGGGCGTTCGGCTCCTGTGCCTCGCCGGACCCCGTGGCAAGGCGGCCTGCCTCAACGAAGCAGTGCCCCGCGCCAGTGGCGATTTCGTAGTATTCACGGACGCCCGCCAGCCTCTCGCCCCGGATGCCGTGCGTCACCTCGTTGGCTACTTTGCCGACCCCTCGGTGGGCGCAGTGGGCGGCGAACTCCACCTGCTCACCCCTGCCGGCGTGCCCACCGAGGGGGTGGCGCTCTACTGGAGGTACGAGAAACTCATCCGTCGCGCAGAGAGCCGGTTCGACTCCACGGTGGGCGTAACGGGGGCCCTCTATGCGTTGCGCAGGGACCTGTTCGTGCCCCTCGATCCCCGAACGATTCTGGATGACGTCGCCCTGCCCATGGAGGTCGTGCTGGCCGGGCACCGGGTGCTCTTCGCCCCGGAGGCGCGAGCCTGGGACCGCATGGCCGAGAGCCCGGCCCGCGAGTTTCAACGCAAGGTCCGCACCCTGGCCGGAAACTTTCAGCTTCTCGCCCTGCGTCCCGTGCTTCTACACCCCGTGCGCGACCGTCTCCTCTGGCAGCTTCTCTCCCACAAGGTCCTGCGCCTCGCGGTGCCTTGGTGCCTGCTCGTCCTCTTCCTAGCCAGCGCACAGCTCTCCTTTTCGGGCAGTGCCTTCTACCGGCTCGCGTTTGGCGCCCAAGTGCTCTTCTATCTCCTTGCCGCTGCCGGCGGACGTAAGGCCCGGGCGCGGAGCCCTCTGCGCCTGACCCTCCTTCCCTACACCCTCGCGCTGCTGAACCTGGCCGCCGCTCGCGGCCTGGTTGGCTTTCTCCGCGGCACGGAGACCGCGGTCTGGAAGAGTTCTTCATGAACACTTCCCGCATCGCCTATATCCTCTCCAGGTTCCCTTGCTACGACGAGGTGTTCCTGCTCCGCGAGATCCACGCCGTGGCCGCGCGGCTCGATACCTGGATCTTTACCTTGCGCTCCTCCCATGAACCCGTAGTCCACGATGAGGCCCGCGCCCTCCTCCCGCGTACGCTCTACGTCGCCTTTCTGGTGTCTCCCCGCATTTTGCGGGCGCACGCGCTTTTGCTCCGGCGCCGACCTCGGCGCTACCTGGCCGCGCTGGCTCGCCTCGTGGCCGGCAACTGGCGAAGCCCCGAGTTTCTGCTCAAGAACCTCGCCTTCTTTCCCAAGGCCGTGTGGCTCGCCCAGTGGGCGATCGAAAACGGAGTCACCCACGTGCACGCCGGCTGGGCGACCTACGCAGCCTCGGTCGCCCACGTGGTCTCCGGGATCTCTGGCGTACCCTTCAGCTTCTCCGGCCACGCCCACGACATCTATCTCAACACCACCCACCTCGCCGAAAAGATCCGGCACGCCGCTTTCGTCACCACCTGCACCGTCGCCAACGCCGTGCACCTCCGCGGGCTCGCTCCCGAGTGCCCATCCGCACACCTCGCCGTGATCCACCACGGCATCCGAGTCTCCGACTTCCGCCAAGCGCGGGAGGGGGATGAGCCGCTGCATATCCTTTCCGTAGGCACCCTCAACCCCCACAAGGGATTCGCATACCTGATCGATGCCCTTGCCCGTCTGGCCGGGGAGGGCCACAAGTTCCACTGTACGATCGTGGGCGGGGGACCCCTGGACGCGACCCTGCGTGCCCAGCTGACGGGCGCCCGCCTAGACGATCGCGTCACCATGACTGGGCCCCTCAAGCACGCAGACGTGCTCCCCCACTACTCCCGCGCGTCCGTCTTCGTCCTGATGGCCCAACCGGAGTGGCACTGGGGGATCCCCAATGTCCTCATCGAGGCCCTGGCCGCCCGTTGCGCCGTGATCACCACCCGCTTTGGATCGGTGGAGGAGCTGGTGAAGGACGGAGAGACTGGACTGCTCGTGCCACCCCGCGATTCCGCCGCGCTGGCGGAGGCCATCCGCGGCCTCGCCGAAAACCAGGCGCTCCGCCGGCGGCTCGCCGAAGCCGGTCATCGGGTCGTGGCATCGGAGTTCGATCTCGAGAGGGCCACGGAGGAGTACGTTCGGCGCTTCCAGGGCCTGCCCGCATGAGCCTGCGTCCCATCCGGGTCGCCTTTCTGATCGACAAGCTGCACCGGGCGGGGGCCCAGGTCCACCTGGGCCAGCTCGTCTCCCGCCTCGATCGCGGTGCCTTTACACCCGAGGTCGTCTGCCTCCTCGGCGGCGGCCCGGTGGCGGATGAGCTACGCGAAAATGGGGTGAGGGTGGAGGTTCTGAGTCTCGGTCGACTCTACAGCCCCCGCGGCATGCTCGGCCTGCCGCGCCTGGCTCGGCGCTTGCGCGCCTCAAAGCCTGACGTGCTTCACACCTACCTGACGAGCGCGAACATATATGGCGCGCTAGCCGGACGGCTCGCCGGAGTGGGCGCGGTGGTGACCTCCCGCCGGGACACCGGCTTCTCACGCAATTGGAGGCTCCGGCTCGTCGAAGAATGCCTCATCAACCCCTTCGTGGACCGAGTGACCGCGGTCTGCCCCGCCGTCGCCACCGCAACCCGGGGGGAAAGGGGCCTTCGCAACGGGCAAATAGTAACGATACCGAACGGAGTGGACCTGACGAGGTTCGATCCCGAGCGCCACTCCCGGGCCGAGGCTCGCCACCGATGGGGCCTTCGCCCTGAGCAGGAAGCGGTGGGCGCGATCGGGAACCTCCTGCCTGCTAAGGGGCATGCCGACTTGCTCAAGGCCGCGGCGCTCGTGGTGGCGCAGAGGCCCGACACGCATTTCTTCCTGGTGGGCGATGGTCCCCTGCGACCCGACCTCGAGGCCCTTGCCGACCAACTGGGCATCCGCGGACGCGTGGTCTTCACGGGACCCCTTCAGGATGTGTCCTCCGTCCTGGCCATGCTGGACGTCGTGGTCCTACCCTCCCACCACGAAGGCCTCTCCAACGTTCTGCTCGAGTCCATGGCCATGGCACGGCCCGTGGTAGCGACCGCCGCGGGTGGGAATCCCGATGTGGTTCGCGATGGGGTAAACGGTCGCCTGGTCCCGACCCGCGACCCCCAGGCCCTTGCTGCGGCGATCCTCGCTCTCCTCGAGGATTCCCCCGCGGCGGCATCCCTGGGGCGCGAAGCGCGGCGCTTGGTTGGGCGCGAATTCAGCCTGGAACGCATGGTTGCCGGCTATGAGGTCTTCTACCGCGACCTCGTGGAGTCGCGGCGGGCCGCCTCCGCGCCCTCCTCGTAGAGCTGCTCGTGGGCCGCCACCATGCGCGCGACCGTGAAGAGCTCCTCCACCCGGCGATGCGCCGCCTCCCGGATCGCGGCCGCCCGGGCCCGGTCCCCGAGGAGCCCGATGAGCGCCTCTGCCAACGCGTCGGGCTGTCCGGGCGGCACCAGGAGACCGGTCCGGCCATCGGTTATCAGCTCCGGGGTGCCTCCGACCTCGGTGGCGATCACGGGCACCCCAGCTGCCATTGCCTCCAGCATGGCCATCGAGAGCCCTTCCCGTACCGACGAGAAGAGCACGGCGTCCAGACCCGCCAGCAGTTCCGAGACGTCCGTGCGCAGGCCGGCGAACACCACGCGTCTCTCCAGGCCGAGCCGTCGAGCCTCGCCCTCCAACTCGGACCGCAGGGGGCCGTCGCCGACCACGAGGCCGCGCAGGGCGGGGACGCGCAGCGCGGCCCGGGCCAGGGCCTGCAGGAAGACCTCCGGTGCCTTGGCGGGCACGAGCCGACCGATCAGCGCCACCACCGGCTCTTCCGCTCCCAGACCGAGGTCCCGCCAAGCCGGGCCGCGGTGCCGCGAGGGGGCGGCACGGATCTCCACCCCGTTGTAGATGACCTGCCACCGCCCACGACCGACCCCGTGGCCCTCGTAGAACTCCCGCACCTCTTGCGAGACCGCCACCAGGCGGGTAGTGGCGAGGGCCAGGGCGCGGTCGATCATGAAGTGATGCACCCTCTTCCAGGAGTCAACGTTGTGCTCGGTGGTCACGACCACGGGAATCCGGGCCCAGAGCCCGGCCAGCCGCCCCCAAAAGTTCGCTCCCCAGAGATGCGTGTGGACCGTCTGCACTCCGCGGGAGGAGAGGAGCCGGGCGAGCCGGTGAGCCGCCCCGCCGTCGAGGGGGCCCCGCTTGCCGAGGGAGACGACCTCGATCCCCGCCTTCTCGGCCTGGGTCGCGAAGGGCCCCGGCTCGTCAAGGCAGCAGATGAGGGGCTCGAAGCGTCGGCGGTCGAGCCCCGCGGCCAGGCGAATCACGACCTGCTCCGCCCCCCCGAGCCCGAGCGACCAGATCGCGTAGGCGACCCTGATCAAGGCCGGGCCTTCCTTTCCCGCGCGGTCCGGCCGCTTGGGCGAACGAGGCCTTGAGAGTGAGGGCCTGGCGCGCGAACCTCGCCTTGGCCGCCTTCGGCGCGGCCGCGGCCCTCGGCTTGGGCGAGATCGTCGCCCGCGTTGCCCCCCCGCTCGCCCGCAAAGCAGCCGCGCGCCAGGCCGTCCTGGAGCGCCAATTCGAGGTCCACCCACGGGGGCTTTATCACCTGGACGACCAGTCGTTCTGGACGCTCACCCCCGGCTTTTCTGGGCGCTTTGTGCGCCCCTACTTTGACATTGAAGTGCGGGCTAACAGCAAGGGGCTGCGGGACCGCGAGTACTCCGCCAAGAGCTCCGGGATCTTCCGGACCCTCGGGCTCGGGGATTCTTTTGCCTTCGGGTGGGGTGTTCCCCTGGAGGCCAGCTTCTTCAAACGGCTGGAGCTGCTTCTGAACGGAGCCCCCACCGGAAGGGTCCATGAAGTGGTGAACGCGGGGATTCCCGGCTATGGCACCTACGAGGCTCTCCGCCTCCTGACCTCCGTGGGCCTCGGCTACGAATCGGACCTCGTGATTCTCGCCTTCTACGAGGGCAACGATTACCTGAACAACGCCGATGCCCCCCGAAGACGCGCGATCGTCGACGGCTACCTGAGCGACGCCCCGTCCTGGGAGCGTTCGGGCCTCACTCGATTTGCCCTCCGCCACAGCGCGCTTTTTGCGGTCCTGGATGGGCAGTGGTCGGGAGTGGGGGAGAAGCGTGCCTTCCGTGCCTCGGTTGAGAAGACCAAGCGCTACCTCCTGGAGATGCGAAGGGTGCTCGCGGTGCGGAACACACCGCTCGTGCTCGTGTTCATCCCCGATCAAGATGCGGAGGCCTACGCTCGATCGCCGCTCTTGCGGCTCTCGGACCGGCTCCTGCGGGGCGAGGAATTCTTCGGCCAGCGCGCCGAGCTGGAGGCATTCTGCCGCGATCAGGGGATCGGGTTCTGCCGCCTGTCCGTGGCATTCGAGGACCGCCCCGAGTCTCCCCGCCTGCGACTTTCGTCCATGGATAGCCATCTCAACGCGCGCGGGCACCGTCTGGCGGCGGAGGAGATCCACGCCTGGCTCTCCGCTCATCCTTGGGCCCTGGAGGGGAAGATGCCCCCTCCCGGGGGCCCGCCCTAGAGCGCCTCCCGAGCGGCCACGTGGCAAGCCCAGTCGGCGAGAAGGGCCACAAGCCGCTGCTGGGCCGCGGCCGGGGTGAAGACGTGGTCCGTGCGCGTGATCACCTCGAGCTGTGCCCTCCCCCGCGCCATCGCCTTCCGGACCTCCCGGCGCAGAAGAGTCCGGTAGTTGTGGTAGGCGGGGCTCTCCGCGGAGTACACGAGGCAGAGATCGACCCCCCGCTCGGTGAGCCTCCGGAGCTGCGCCAGAACCTCCTCCCGGGAAGGAACGACGGCCTCTGTGATCACGGATTGTGCCCCAGGCACGGGATCGGCTTCCCCACTCGCCCTCGTCCGCTCCCTGAGCATTTCCCAGAGCTCGCTCCGCCCGCGGAGCAGGCGCCACCAGGCGAGGGGGTTCAGGATCTTCCGTCGATAGGAGTAAAGAAGGAACCCGGGAGCGGGAATGCCATACGGTTCGATGAGGGCCGTACCCACCACCCGCTCGTCGAGTCCAGCTGCGCGGAGGGCATTGTCGGCGCCGGAGCAGATGCCGATCAGAAGGAATGATTGTGCCCCCCGCGAGCTAGCGAGGAGGTCCATCCCCTGGCGCGTTTCCGCCACTGCCGACTCCACAAATGGCGTGGGGTCGCGGCGGGAGCGGCTGTCACCCAGGCCGGAAAAGTCGAAGCGCATCGAGACGAAGCCATGGCGCGCCAGCTCGCGAGCGAGGCGCACGTGGATGCGGTTGGGACCCACTCGGTGCAAGACGCCGGCGTTCAGGAAGATGACGGCGGGTCGCTCCCGCCCGAGCGCCCCAGAGGGTTCGGTGATCACGGCTACCAAGGACTTCTCTTCGCCAAAAAGGAGCGCCCCTTCTTTCACGTGCAGGCGCCCTCCAGCCAGGTGGTAACGGCACTGAGGAGCTGAGCGGGCACGAAAGCCCGGCCCATCCCTTCGGCGGGCAGCCATACCGGTGCGGGCGGGAAGCGCTGATGTTCCACTCCCGCCGCTCCTCTCCAGAGAGGCGGCTCGCCTTCCCCATCCCCACTGTTGACCACCAGCACGCGGCGGGCGGGTCCGTGGGCGAGACCCAGGAGGCCCACTCTCTCGAGGTCAGCCGCCAGTTCATCGCGCAGGGGAAACCCCAGCGCCTCGTTGGGCTGGGCGATCGCGCCCGGGGCGTGCTCGTGCGTCCAGGCCTCATGCGTTTCTCGTAGCTCGCGCAGGTAGGCGGCACCTTGGACCACGGGGTCCCAGAGCACGAGGGCTTCCACACCTCCGAGGCGAGCCGCGCAGAGGCCGGCCAGCGTCCCCCCTAGGCGCAGGCCGATCAAGGCCACCCTGGAGAGGCCCGTAGACTCGCGAAGCTCCGCCACCGCGGCCACGGTGTCGGCAAGCCACTCCTCCCAGCGAGCCTCTTCCCCTTCCCCCGCTGAGTCCCCGCAGCCGTGATAGTCGAAGCGCAACGCGGGCAGCCCCGCCTCGGCGAGGCGCTCCCCTAGCTCGCGGAGCGAGCGATGCGCGCGTAGGTACTCCTGCCCGAAGGGAGCACAGACGACCACACCCGTGCGCCGGCTGGAGCTGCGTGGCGCGTGATAGACCCCGAAGAGGGGCCGAGCGGAGTCTCCGAAATAGAAGGGTTGCACCGAGGAACGGGGCGAGCAAGAACCCGCAACGGCGAGGCTAACACGGAAGACTGGGCCTGTCCACGCGGGCAGGAGCAGACGGCCCGGTGCGGATATGCTTGCGGTCCCGGCCCCCTGCGCCTGAAGAGGGGCGGCGACCGCGCCGCCCCCGCGGGCTCAGGGCGAGAACGTGAACACGGCACTCGCGGAAGCGAGCACATCCCCGGGTTCGAAAAGGTTGTCAAGCAGCGAGCCGGGACGCACCGCGGCCAGGACCCAGGCGTACGTTCCCGGCGTCTCACTGCCCGTCCAGGTGTAGGTGAGAAATGGCTGGTTGAGCTGGAAGGGTGCAGAAAGGTCGACGCCCGCGGCGACCGGAACCAGGCTCGAAGGCTGGGAGAGCCGCCCCCGCTTGGGCCCCTGGGGGGTGAGAAGCACCACCTGGTCGCCGTCCGGAAGCACCTCGAAAAGCAGGAGGTCCACCTGCGCGGCCCGCCCGATGTTCGTGATCGACAGCGACGCGCTGAGGGAGCTCTTCGTCGCGTAGCGGGACTTGTCGGTGGACACCCCGAGGCGGAGCCCAAGGTCGGAGGGCAGTTCCAGGACGTAGGTGTCCACACTAAACCCGTTGCCCCAGTCGCTTCCGAAGATGGCCCGCGTGCCGCTCGGGCTCGCGACTACATGCGGCTCCGCCCAGTAGTTGTTGCTGAGGTGGGTGTTGTTGTTGCCAAAGCTCCGGTGGTGGGCAGCGCGGCAGACCCGACCGGTGTTCGTATCCGCTATGACGATCTCGTTGTCGAGGACACCCGCCCCCGAGGGGTTGCCCACGATCGACAGGAATACCCAGCCTGGGTTTCGGTAGTCGAGGGCGGAGACGTGTGTCCCCGACGGTGGGTACGGATAGCCCGTCGACGGCCCGACCACCACTCGGGAGCTACCGTCGGTCAGGTCGAAGCTCACGAGGGAGCCTAACCCGCTCCCCGCTGGTCCGGGATCGAAGGCCACGGTCTCGTACGTGTCGTGGCCGTTGGTCATCTGCCCCTGGGACGCGTGCTCGTAAGGACTTGCCAGGTCCAACTTCCGCTGCACGTTCAGACCCGGGTCCAGGACCCAGCCATCCATGACTACCCTCGCTCCGCTGGCCGAGGCCTGCGGAGCATCGAGGGTCGTCGTCCCCATGCCGGTGACGGCGTCGCTTCCGATCTGGTAGACAAAGACCGTGGAGTCACACTTGAGACCGATCGTGTTGGAGTCCCAGGAGGTAAACATCGGGTCACTTCCACCACTGATGGGCCCTGAGCAAAAGTTGAACGAATGCACCGTTTCCCGCGTGTCACTCGACACGTGGTAGCGCAGGAGGCTCTTGCCGCTCAAGTAGAAAAGCACGTCCGGGTCGGTGGTGTGCCAGTACACCTGCTCGATGTCGTTGGGGGCGATGTCGAGGGAGCGCAGGAAGCGGTAGGAACGGCCATCGTAGAGCTCATGGCCACGACCCACGTGGTAGAGGAGTAGCCGCGACTCGTCCGCGTTCCACGCCGAGATGGTCGAATAGATGGGCACGATTGCGGCGTCCGAGCCGGGCACGCTGCCCGCGGCCGTGATCCGGCGGACCGTCCCTCCGAACTCCGGATCCACAACGGTCTGGCCCACGGCGGGCTGGGTGAGCGAGCTCAGGGGATGCGGGAGCTTATCAAGAACGAGCCCTTGACACAGATCGGATGGGGCCGCGGGTGGGGCGGTGAAGGCCAGGCTCGAGAGCCCTAGGGCCAGGTGAAGGGACTGGCGCAAATACTTCATGTTGCCTTGGGTTCCTATCGAAGGCGCTGGCCGAGACGAGGTCGGCCAGCAGGTCACCGTCGCGGCGCGAGGCGCGACGGCACCTCCACCCGGCTCTGACGACGCCGCTTCGGCCCGCAGCCTCGCGCCTCAGTGAGGGAAGCCGAGACGGCGCACCGACGGCCCATCCCCTTGGGCGGGAGGGCTCCCGCCGAGGGACGGCCTATTGTCCTTGGGCTAGGGGGGCCCGGACAGTGAGGGCCCTCACAGTGTGAGGGCCCTCACAGAGGCCGGCAATCGCTCAGATCACTTCGACTTGCTCGCGGCCTGCTGGGGCGGAAGCCGCCGCGGCCAGACGCTGGTGCAGGAGAGCGGTCAGTGCCTCAACTGTCGTGGAGTCGAACAGCTTGCCGATCGGCACGTCGACCTCCAGGTTGGTGCGGATCTGGTTGCGAAGCTGGACCGCCATCAGGGAGTCGAAGCCCAGCTCGAGGAGGGTGAGCTCACTGTCCACCTGGGCGGGATCGCTGTAGCCCAGGATCTTGGCCACACGCTCCCGAACGTAGGCTGACAGCACCTCCTGACGGTTCGCGGCCTCTGCCGCCCTCACCTTGGGTAGAATGCCCTTCACCTCTTCGCCCGCAACGACCCGCTCGCCCTTGGGAGCGAGACGCTCCAGGTAAGGCGGGGCCGTGCCTTCGGCCACTTCCTTGAAGAACTTGTCCCAGTTGATCGGCATGACGCCGACCTGGGCCCGACCCTCGGCGATCAGGTCACCCAGCACCTGGACCGCCTGCGCCGGGTCGATCGGCCCCAAACCGCGGTCCCGGAGCGCCTTGCGGCGGAACTCGGGCAGTGTCGCGGCCATTCCGACCTCCGCCCAGGTTCCCCAGTTGACGGCCAAGCCCTTGAGCCCTTCGCGGACGCGGCAGTGGGCGACCGCGTCCTTGAAGGCGTTGCCCGCTGCGTAGCTCGCCTGCGCCACGGAGCCCAAGAGAGATGCGGCCGAAGAGAAACACACGAAGAAGTCGAGGGGCAGGTCGCGGGTGAGAACGTGGAGGTTCCAGCTCCCGGCCATCTTGGTGTCCAGCACCTCGACAAAGTGCTCCCAGGTCTCGTCCAGCAGCACCCCGCCGATCCCGATACCCGCGGCATTTATGACTCCCCGCAACGGCGGTAGTGTCGCGGCCACCTGATCAAACACGGCCTTCATGTCACTCTCGTTCGCCACGTCCGCAGGCATCACAACAACCTGAGCGCCCTGGGCCTCGAGGGCCCGGATCTCCTCCCGAGCCGACTCCCTCGCGCCCCGACGGCTGGTCAACACGAGGTACCGGGCCCCTTCGTTGGCCAGCCAGGCCGCTGCTTTCAGGCCAAGGCCTCCGGTGCCTCCGGCGATCAAGTAGGATGCGTCGGGACGAATCTCGGTACGCCGGCGCTCCGGCCGCGGGCGACGCGTGAGGCGGGGCACGAATCGTTCACGCTGGCGGTAGGCGGCATGGAACTCGCCGTCCGGTCCGGCGAGCTCGCCGAGGATGGCCGCTACCTTCGCCTCCTTGGAACCAGCCTCCACGTCCACCATGCCTCCCCACAACTCGGGGTTTTCATCCAGGAGCGCCTTGCCCAGGCCGAAGAGTGGAGCTTGAGCTATCTGGACGGGGCCCTGACCCAAGGCCTGAGCCTGCTCGGTCACAAGCCACAGCCGTGGCTTCGCGAGCCCCTCTACCCCAGCTAGGGCCTGCACTAGGTGAATGGCGCTAGCGCATCCGAGCACCTGGGCCTCGCGAAGCGAGGCCAGGCTCAGCTCATCGACGGGAGCGGCGTCGAGGCTCCAGAGGTGCACGGCACCGCGGAATGTGGCATTTCCCTGCTCCTTAAGGAGCCGGAAGAAGTCCTCCCGCCGCGCCGGGTTCACCGTGAAGCGGTCGGTCTCGACCCGGCTGAACGCCGACCCTCGGGCCACGATCACGGTCTTCTCGCCGGCCTCCCGGAGGCGCCGGGCGAGCTCCGCCCCGACGCCACCCGCATCCGCCAGGATGAGCCAGTTTCCGGGCTGGCCGTTGCTCTTCCATGGTTGGGTGCGGTTCTTCCTTACCCATTCCACCTCGTAGCAGCCGTGCGGGATGGAGACTTCGGAATAGGGCGTTGGGGCCTCCAGCACCGGCCGGTTCAACCGCCTCAATTCCTCGACCGAGATGTCCGAACGCTTCTCGCACGTAATTAACGCGTAGAGCGCCAGGCCTTGCGCGTGCATCTTTCCCAGCCGGTCGTAGGATTTCAGGCCACGGAGAAACTCCTTGGAGCCTCCCTTGGCTTCGAGCTTGGCAAGGTTTTGGTCAAAGTCCGGGTCGTGGAGGAAGTACGACATCTCCCGGCTGATGTCGACCAAGTCCACGCAAAGCAACTGGCTCTCGGAGAGCAGTTCCACCCACTCCTCGGTCGTCGGGAAGTAGGAGGAGATGGCGTCGTAGTCGATGCTGAAGCCGGTCCTGGAGATGAAATCGGCCATCACCAGCTGACCCCTCTCGGTGAGGTGCCGGCCGATGTGGCCGAAGAGGGCAGGCTTGTCGGGGACGTGGTGGGCAACCTCGAACCCGAAGGCGAGCTCGTACATCCCCGGGAACTCGTCCTTGGTACTGTCGCAGTTGAAGATGCGGACGCGGTTTGCGAGGCCGAGTCGCTCGGCTTTCTTCTGCCCTACTTTCATCTGCTCGACCGATAGCGTGTAGCCCGTCCCCTCGATGTGGGGGTACCTAAGGCCCAAGGTGCAGAGGTCAGAGGCGTAGCCACATCCGAAATCGAGGACACGTTTCACCTGGGCAAAGTTCACCTTACGGAACACAGCCTCGCGGAGGTCCTGTTGCGCCTCCAAGGTGAGCTTCGCCCACCCGGGACGGCTCTCGCCGTCGACCATGGCCAGCACCCAGGAGTATCCGGGGAGAACCGCCGGCAGAGGGGCAAAGGTCAGGTAAGCCTCTGTTGTCTCTTCGAGCGCCGCTGCCTCTACATCCGGGTTGAGGTTACGGAAGTTGTCGTAGTAGTTTCCGACCACGGCTTTGTAGGCGCCGTTTTCGGGGTTGACACGGCGCTCGTACTCCTCCGCGAACACCTCGAGGAGCCGACCTAGCAGTCGTGCCTCGTCGTCCGAGAAGCGCCCGCTCCTCTTCACCTCCTCCACGATCCTGCCCTTCTCTCTCTCTTCGAGAAGGTCCTGAAGCCAACTACCGTCTCCCCGCCGGCCGTTCGGGATCGCATCCACGAAATAGCGCTGCCCCTTGTGCGGGTAAGTCGGCATGCCGATCTTCCTGCGGCCATACCCAGCGTCGAAGGCATCCCAGTCGACGCCAACCCCGCGCACGAACAACTCGCCGAGGGTTAGGAGGATGCGTTCCCAGTCATCCTGGCCCGGGGAAAGCGTGGGAAGGAAGGCTCCGCTGCCCGGAGGCAAGCAGGCTTCGCTGATCCTCGCCAGAGTCGGCTTGGGACCGACTTCGACGAAGAGCTCGCAGCCGAGGCGATGAAGAGCCGCTATCCCGTCTGCGAAGCGCACCGGCTTCTGGATGTGGCGGACCCAATGGTCGGGCCCCGTCAACTCGTCCCCCGCCACGGCTCCGGTCAGATTCGAGACGAGCGGGATCCGGGGCTTGTAATAGGTGATCCCTCGCGCCACCCGCGTGAACTCCTCGAGCATAGGGTCCATGAGTGGCGAATGGAAGGCGTGCGAAACCTTGAGCGGTCGCGTCTCGACCCCCTCGGCCTCGAACGCGCGGGCGATCCCCTCCACCACTTCTGTGCGCCCGGAGATGACGACGTTTCCGGGCCCGTTAAGGGTGGCGATGGACACATCCTTCCGATAAGGCTCGACCGCACGCGCTACCCGTGGCTCGTCGGCCAGGATGGCGACCATGGTCCCCTCGCGGGGCAGGGCGCCCATGAGTCGGCCCCGCTCCGCGATGAGCCGAAGACCATCCTCCAGGCTAAAGACGCCGGCCACGCAGGCCGCCACGTCCTCGCCCGCGCTGTGGCCGATCACGAAGTCGGGCTCGATGCCCCAGGATTTCCAGGTCTCGCAGACGCTGTACTCTAGGGCGAACAAGGCGGGCTGGGCGAAAGTCGTGTCGTCAATGGGCGAGGTCACGCCGGGCGCTGGATAGATCACGTCCAGGATCCTTCGGCCCATGATGGGCCGCAGGATCTCGTCGCAATGGTCCATTGCCCGACGGAATGCCGGTTGGCACTCGTACAGCCCCCGTCCCATCTGGACATACTGGGCACCTTGCCCGGTGAAGAGGAACCCCACTAAGGGACGGCCGCTCGACTTGGCCTTTCCGCTCACGACACCGGGGGTATCCTTTCCCTCACCCAGGGCGCGCAACTTCGTCCGCAGATCCTCGAGCGAGGAGCCGACCACGGCAAGACGCTCTCGGTACTTCGAGCGGCCGGTGGCGGCGGTGAAGCAGGCGTCGCCTACGTTCAGTTCCGGGTGTTTCGCGAAGTGGTCGGCGTAGGACTTGCCAAAGCGCTGGACGGCTTCCCTGTCCTTGGCGGAAGCCACGAGCACATGTCGCGGACGCTCGCGATTAACGGCGCGCGGCCTCTCCATGGGCGGCGCCTCCCCCACCACCAAGTGCGCGTTGGTCCCGCTCACACCAAAGGAGCTCACGCTGGCGTAGCGCGCCCGGTCGCCCCGCGCCCAGGGAGTGAGCTTCGTGACCACCTTGACGGGCAGGGAGTCCCAGGGAATACCTGGATTTGGGGTGCGAAAATGGAGGTTCGGAGGCAGCGCCTCGTGCTGAAGGGCGAGCACGACCTTGATCAAACCCGCGATCCCAGCCGCAGACTCGAGGTGGGCGATGTTCGTCTTGACCGTGCCCAGCAGCAGAGGGTTCTCCGGGCTTCGTCCCTGGCTGTAGGCGTTGCCGAGAGCAATCACCTCGATGGGATCGCCCACGGTGGTGCCAGTGCCGTGCGCTTCGCAGTAGGCCACCTCTGCAGGCTCGATCCCTGCCTGGAGGAGCGCTCTCCTCGCGGCCGCCTCTTGGGCGGGGCCATTGGGCACCGCGATACCGCTCGTCTTCCCGTCCTGGGTCACGGCAGAGCCGTAGATCACGGCTTGGATGCGGTCCCCGTCACGGAGGGCGTCTGAGAGCCTCTTGAGCAAGACCGCCCCCGCCCCCTCTCCGCGGCCGAACCCATCCGCCGAGGCGTCGAAGGCCTTGCAGCGGCCGTCGGATGAGAGCACCTGCAGGCCGGAGAAGCACACGTAGTTCTCAGGCCCCAGGATGGCGTTGACCCCTCCCGCCAAGGCCATATCACAGGCCCCACTTCGCAAGCTCTGCACGGCCAGGTCCACTGCTACCAGCGAGGCCGAGCATGCGGTGTCGAGGGATAGGCTTGGTCCCTTGAGGCCCAGCCCGTAGGAGATGCTGCCCGAGGCCAGGCTGTGGAGGTTGCCGCCCACCACATTGCCATCGAGCGCCGCAAGCGGCCTCGAGGCCAGGCGCTGCCAGTACTCGACGCTCCAGACTCCTACGAAGACTCCGGTGATACTCCCGTCGAGGCTAGCCGGGGCGATCCCGGCATCTTCGATGGCCGCCCAGCACACAGCCCCAAAGAGCCGGTGCTGTGGGTCGACGGAAACGGCGTTCTTCGGAGCGACCCCCGCGAACACGGCGTCGAAGAGCTCGATGTCCTTGACGAAGGCGCCGTAGCGCGTGTGGGTCTTACCCGGAGTTCCGGGCACGGGGTTGTAGTACTGATCGATGTCGAAACGCTCCCGTGGGACCACGGTGACCGCGTCCACGCCGTCGCGCATCAGCTCCCAGAACTTCTCGGGGTCGGTAGCCTCGCCGGGCATGTTGCACCCCATCCCGATGATCGCGATGGGCTCGTGCTGCCGTCGCTCCGTGGCCTCGAGCCGCGCCTTCAGCTCCTCCGCCTCCAGCAACGCCTTCTTGAGGGCTGTAAGGTCGGTTGGATTCATTTCGCTCATGCTAACCACTCCAGTTATACGAGGCGCCCAAGCGGCAACGCCTCCGGTCTTGCTCTCCGCCGATTGGCAGCGTTCGCCATATCGCGTTCAAGCCTCACAGCTCGATCTCCACGCGCTCGCCCGTAGCCCCGCCAGGGCCCGCCCCCCCCTTGGCCCATGTGGCGGTCTCGACCTGGGTTGCCAGCTGCGCGATCGTGCGGGCATCGAAGATCACTTCCACCGGCAGTGATACGCCGAACACCTCCCGCACCCGCGACAGCACCCGGGCCGCGAACAACGAGTGCCCTCCTAGTTCGAAGAAGTCGTCGTGGATGCCCAAAGTCTCCAGTCCCAGCAGCTCCTGCCAGATGCCGGCCAAGCGCCTCTCGGCCTCGCTCCGCGGGGCGAGGTATTCGCTGCCAAGGGGAGGACGGGGTCGCGCACCGGCCGCCGCGGACAACGCGGGCGGAGTCGGCAGCGGCTTCCCCCGGCGCCCCAGGCGGGCCTCCAGCCGGCCCGCCGAGACCAGCAGGCGGTCAAGGCGGCGCAGGCGGAGCAGCCGAGAAAAGCCGCGCAGGGCCTGCTCCGGCATGAGCGCCGGCCCTTCGGTCGCGAGGCCGCGCATCCATGCTGCCTCCACGCGCCCGGGCAAGGCCCACTGGTCCCAGTTGACGCTCACCCAGGCTGCGTTCCCTTCTCGGCTGGCCGAGGTGGCAAAGGCGTCCAGGAACGCATTCGCGCCGGCGTAGGCCGCGTAGCCCACTCCGCCCAGCGCGGTAGAGAGCGACGAGATGAGTAGGCAGAAGTCGAGCTCCTCGCCTCGCAGCACCTCTTCGAGGGCCAGAAGACCCCGTACCTTGGGGAGGAACTGGCGGTCGCAGGCCTCGCGGCCCAACTCCCGGGCGACGCGGAAGCTGTCCGCGTCCAGAACGCCCGCGGCGTGGATGACCCCATGGAGGGCGCCGAACCGCTCGTGGGCTGCCCGCACAACCGACCCCATGGCGGTGACGTCCGCAACGTCCGCGGCCACGACCAGGACTTCGGCCCCGAGCCCCTCCAGCGCCTGGACCTTTCTGATCCGCAGCGCGGTCCGCTCCGTGGGCTCGTGGCTCGCGAGCCAGTCCCCCCACTGCGCGCGCGGTGGTAACCCGGTCCGTCCTGTAAGGACGAGCCTCGCTCGCGCCTGCTGTACGAGCCAGATCCCAAGGACGAACCCTATGTCCCCGAGGCCCCCGGTGATCAGATAGACGCCACCCGCACGTGCCCTCGAGCCGTTGAGTGCGTCGGCGTCCGCCCCGAGCGGGTCGTCTTCCTCCGGCATCCAGTCATAGTCCTGGACCCAGCGGTGACCTCGGCGATAAGCGGTCACCGGCTCGGGGCGCGGGAGCCCGAGTTCCGCCACCAGCCGGTCGGCCAGCCCCTCGTGGCCCCCCACGGCGGGCTCCACATCGATCACGGCGCAGGTAACTTCTGGGTCCTCCTGGGGCAGGACACGGCAGAGTCCCAGCAAGGGCGCCTTCTCGGGGGCCAGCGCCTCCCCACCCACGACCTCATGGAGGCCCGCCGTGACGACCTTCAGGGCGAGCGGGCCGCCACCGCGCGCGGCGGTTAGGTGGAGCAGGCTAAAGAATCCGAGGTCGCAGGCCCGCCGAAATCGCTCTGGGCTGGACAATTGGGGATCGGGGGCCTCCACGCTCCACAGGTGGATCACCCCCGCCGGCAGCCGTCGGCGCCGGTGCAGGTCCTCCCACAGTAGAGAATAGTCTCGCGGCTGGCTGGGGTCGATGGTGTAGCCCCGCTCCGGATCACCCGTGAAACGGGCGCCCGCTGCGATCGTGATCACTTCGGCGGCAAGGGCGTTTAGCCGCTTAGCGATGCTCGCCCCGAGGCCCTCAGGATCAATGAACAGCAGCCAGAGCTGCCCTGGACCCGCAGGTTCCGCTGCCGCGGGCAGCGCGGTCTTCCAAATGGGCCGATACAGCTCGGGCTCCATCTTCTCATCCGCGGGCTTCGCCTCCTCCTCGAGGGGATCCACCCAGAAGCGGCTCCGTTCGAATGGGTAGGTGGGAAGGGGAACCCGCCGGCGGGCCTCCGGCGCATGCACCGCGCGCCAGTCGAGCTCCACGCCCGAGAGCCAGAGGCGACCCAGCACCTCTAGCAGCTGCGCAGAGCTCAGGGAGGCGCGGATCGCCGGCGCTTCGGAGCCCCGGATCGCATCACGGGTCGTCACCCGACCTCCATCAAGCTCGATCCGGAAGCGACCGCCCCCAGAAGCCGGCTCCGCGGTGCTCCCCGCCGCCTCGGGATTCGGTCCGCCGGATCGCACGGCCCCCGCAAGCTCCATCACTCCCTGCAAGCAGGCCGCCACCCGCGCCCCCACGCCTTCTCCCTCGATGGCCTCGAAACGGAGGCCCCAGGACTGGAGAAGGCGCGCGCTCGCGTACTCGAGGGCGAAGGTGGCGAGGGACCCGATCTGGGGCTCGACAAGTGCTCGCCCAGCCGCCTGTGCTTCGGGAGCAGCCGGGAAGAGCGCATCCCGCATCCGGCGGCCGGTCTCGCCCGCTGCCTCCACACAGGAGAGCAGCGCATCCCGGAACACGGGCTCCTGCTCGTACAGATCGCGCCCAGTACCCACGGGGGGGGGCGCGCTGGTGGCCAGGCGCAGAACGATGGGAGGGTTCCGCAGATCGCAGACAACACCCGGCCCATCTGTGCGCAGAAGGGATGCGGCCTCGCCTGCCGTCGCGGCGACGAGGACGCCCCGGTGGGCGAAGGCCCGGCGGCCGACCTGCAGCGTATAGGCCACGTCGGCGAGGTTCAGCTCGGGTTGCGCCTCCAGGTACGCGGCCAGTCTGTGGCGAGCCACCACCAGCGCCTCCTCCGTCCGCGCCGAGAGGAGGAGCAGATGATGCCGGCGCGCGGATGGGGCGCTCGGCATCGCCGGCGCTTCCTCTAGGATCACGTGGGCGTTGGTGCCGCCGACGCCGAAGGTGTGCACTCCCGCCCGGCGGGCAACGCCGTCACGGGGCCAGGGCCGGAGGGTGGCGTTCACGAAGAACGGGCTGTCCGAAAGGTCGATGCCGGGATTGGGGGACTGGAAGTGGAGGCTGGGGGGGATCTCGCCGTGCTGGAAGGCGAGGATCACCTTGATGAGGCTTGTGACCCCGGACGCCGCGTCCAGATGCCCGACGTTGCCCTTCACCGAGCCAAGGGCGCAGAAGCGGCGGCGATCGGTCCCCGTGCGGAAGGCTCGGGTGAGGGCCGCGACTTCGGCGGGGTCGCCCAGCCGAGTGCCGGTGCCGTGAGCCTCCACGTAGCCGACCGTCGAGGGGTCGACGCCGGCCGCGGACAGGGCCTCCACCACTACCTCGGTCTGCCCGACCACTCCCGGCGCCCCGAAGCTCACCCGCAGCGATCCGTCGTTGTTAACGGCGGAGCCCCGGATGATTGCGTGGACGCTGTCCCCGTCGGCGAGGGCGTCCTCCAGCCGGCGCAGCACGACCACCCCGAGCCCGTTACCGAAGACGGTGCCTCCCGCCCGGGCGTCGAAGGAGCGGCAGTGACCGTCGGGCGAGACGATGCTCCCCTCCTCGTACAGGTACCCGCTCTGCTGCGGGACGTAGATGGTTACGCCCCCCGCCAGGGCCAGGTCGCTCTCGTGGTTGAGAAGATTCTGGCAGGCCAGGTGCACCGCGACCAGAGAAGTGGAGCAGAAGGTCTGTACCGCGCAGCAGGCCCCCTTTAGGTTCAGCTTGTAGCCCACCATGGTGACCAGAGAGTCCTGCACGTTGAAGAGGGTGGCCTGCAGGTCACCGAAGGCCTCCATCCGGGGCCGGTTCCGGTAGAGGTTGTGGACGAGGTAGTTGCTGAAGCTCGCCCCCGCGAAGAGGCTGATCGGCCCCGGGAAGCGCTCGGGATCGTGGCCGGCATGCTCGAGCGCCGTCCAAGCGCACTCCAGGAAGAGGCGATGCTGGGGGTCGAGGATCTCGGCCTCCCGTGGGGTGAAGCCGAAGAAGGCGGCGTCGAACATCTCCACGTCGTCCAGGATGGGCCGGACCCGCACGTAGCGGGGATCCTCGAGATGTTTCCTGTCCTCCCCCCCCTTCAACAGGTCCTCTTCCGAGAAGACCGTGATGGACTCCACTCCCTCACGTAGGTTTCGCCAGAAGGCTTCGACGTCGGGCGCACCCGGGAACCGCCCCGCCATCCCCACCACCGCGATCTCGGAGCCGTCGTAGGCCGGCTCGGCGGGCGGATGGAAGCTCACGACAGGCCCTCCGTCCCCTGCTGGCGCCGGCGGCGCTCATCCTTGCGCCGACGCCCCCGGGCGCTGCTGTGCTCGAACTCCTGGGTTTCCTCGGTCTCCCGCCCGATGAGGCGGGCGAGCGACTCGACCGTTGGCCCTTCGAACAACGTCGCCACGGATACCTCGGCCGCGAGCTCGGCCTTGATCTTCGTGATGACCTGAATCGCCAGCAAGGAGTGCCCGCCGAGATCGAAGAAGTTGTCCTGTATCCCGACCTTCTCCACCCCCAACAGCTCCGCCCATATGCGCGCAATCTTCTGCTCGCTGGGCTTACCGGGGGCAACGTAGGCGTTCTGGAGGTGGGGCCGGGGGTGGCGGGCGCCTTCGGACTCCTTGGCCCCTTTGTTCCTGTCCCCCCGCAGTGCCTCCAACCGGATCCACTTCTCGATGCGGCCCTGCAGGTCTCCGGTGGAGACCACGACCTGGGATACGCCCGCAAGGTCGAGCAGGCGGGCGAACGCCCCCGCTCCCTCAAGGGCGCCCATCGCGAACTGCGCAAGGCCCGCCCCCCGGCCGGCTTCGTCGGGAGGCTCGGCGAGTCGCCACTCGTCCCAGTCGACGCTAAGCCAGCGCGGTCTCCCTCGCTGGTTCCTCGCCTGCGTGAAGGCATCCATGAAGATATTGCCGGCGGCGTAGGCGGCGTAGGCGAAGCCCCCGAGCACGGAGGAGAGGGAGGAGGTGAGCATGCAGAAATCGATCTCTCGGCCCGCGAGCACGCGGTCTAGGGCGAGCAGGCCCGCGATCTTCGGATGGAACTGCTGCTCGCACTCGCTAGGGCCAATCTGCGGGATTGGCCGGAAAGAGTCACCCCCGACGATGCCGGCCCCGTGGATCACACCGTGGACTGGGCCAAAGCGTGCCTCCGCCTGACGGAAGGCCTCTTCCATCTGGGCGGAATCCGCCACGTCGGCGGCCACGACCAGCACCTCCGCCCCCAGTTGTTCGAGGCTCTCCGCGCGGACGATCCGCTGGCTGACCGGGTCGGCATCGCCGTGGCTCCGCCGCCATTCCGCCCACTCTCCACGCTCGGGCAAACGAGCACGGCCAGTAAGGACCAGCTTGGCCTTGGCCACGTGGGCGAGATAGGCTCCGAGGATGAAGGTGACACCGCCCAGGCCGCCGGTGATCAGGTAGACCCCTCCCTCCCGCAGAAGGCGTGGTCGAGCTTCCGGGAGCGGCAATCGCAGCGGCTCGTATCCCAGGACGAAACGTTGCCGACGGCGGACCGCGACCACCGTGCCCGGGTGGCGGGTACGCAACTCGAGCAGGAGGCCGTCAAGGGCGGATACGTCGCTCCAGGTGGGAGCCTGGGGCGCCTCCACATCCACCGCCGAGCAGGTGACGTGATGCAACTCCTGCGGAACGACTTTGACGAGCCCCAACATGGTCGCCTTCTCGGGGTGCGGGACGTCGCCCTGCAACACGTCGTGCATTTGGCTGGTCAGGAGCTTGAGCTGCAGGGGATGGCTTTCCGCTCGCCCGGCCAGAGTCTGGGCCAGGTAGAGCAGGCTGTAGTAGCCGAGGTCCTGCGCCTGGGCGACCTGCTCCGGGGTGAGCGTGCCCGCTCGCTCGGGACCCACCGCGAAGCCGTGCACGATCCGCTCCACTCGCCGTCCCTCTTGGGAAGTGGCCTCGAGCACCCGCTGGTATTGCTCGCGCGCGCGGGGATCGATGACGAACCCGGTGCGCGCGTTGCCCGAGAAGACGGATCCGGGACGGACGGTGACCACCACATCGCCCTGTTCGCGCAGGCGCTGGGCCAAGCGGTCCCCAAAGCCACCCTCGTCCACGAAGAGCAGCCACCCGCTCGCCGAATCGGACCCGTTCCGCGTCTCCACCGCCTCCGCGGGCAAGGCGGACTTCCAGGTCGGGAGGTAGAACCAGTCCGCGGGATCCTTCTTCGCCGCGGCGGCCTGGAGGGCGGCCCGGGCGGGATCCGCCTCCACCCAATAGCGCTCGCGCTCAAAGGAGTAGGTGGGCAAGCTGACCCGCCGGCGCTGCTCCCCCGCGAAGATGCGCGCGGCGTCGATCCGCACCCCCGACGCCCACAGCCGGCCCAGGGCACTCAGGAGGAATGGCAGGTCCCCCTCCACCTCCCGGGGATGGCGGAGGGAAGACACGATCGACGGGGCGGCGCTCCTCGCCGCCTGCTGGCGGGCGAAAGCCCCGAGGGCGTTGCCGGGGCCGACCTCGAGGAGCAGGCGCTCCGGCTCGGCCCAGAGAGTCCGGATCCCTTCCGCGAAGTGCACCGTCCCGCGCAGGTGGCGCACCCAGTAGTCCGGGCTCGTGGCTTCCGCCTCCGTGATCCAGGTTCCGCTAAGGTCCGAGACATAGGGGAGACGGGGCGGGGCCAGGCGAACCGCGTTCATCCTCTCGCGAAAGGGAGCCAGGATGGGGTCCATCATCGGGGAATGGAAGGCATGGGAGGTGTGCAGCCGGGTGGCGGGGACGTTGCGCCGCTTCAAGTCCGCCTCGATCGCCTCGATCGCGGGGCTGGGCCCGGACAGCACGCAGTAGGAAGGACCGTTCACGGCGGCCAGAGCCACGCCGTCGCGGAGGCAGTCCTCCACTTCGCCCGCGGGCAGGGGCACCGCCAGCATGGAGCCGGGGGGCATCGACTGCATGAGCCGCCCGCGCTCCGCGACCAAGGCCATGGCATCTGCCAGGGTGAGGACACCCGCGAGGTGCGCCGCCACGTACTCGCCGACGCTGTGGCCGATCATGGCTTGAGGTTGGATCCCCCAGCTCATCCAGAGACGGGCGAGGGCGTACTCCACGACGAACAGGGCCGGCTGGGTGATCGCGGTCTGGCCGAGGCGATCCGCGGCTTCCGCCGCGTGGTCCGGAGAGGGGTAGAGAACGCTGCGTAGGTCGAGGCCGAGGGTGGGCTTGAGCCGTTCGCAACACTCGTCCAGGGTCTTCCGGAACACCGCTTCCTGCTCGTACAGCCCGCGGGCCATGTCGACGTACTGCGCTCCCTGGCCGGGAAACATGAAGACGACCGGGCGTTCCATGGCCCGCGAATACGTCGTGTAAACCCGCTTGGGATCGAGGCTTTCCAGGGCGTCGGCCGCCCGGATCGCGTCCTCCGCCACCAGGATCCGCCGGTGCTCGAAGCGGCGACGGCCAGCGAGGAGTGTGAAGGCGACGTCCCCGAGGTTCTGGTCGGAGTGGGATCGGAGGTGCCGGACGAGGCGCAGCGTGGCCGCCTCCAGAGACGACTCTGTCCGCGCCGACAGCACCATGAGCTGGGCCGGCCGACCCGGTCCCGAGGGCGGGTTGGAAGGCGCCTCCTCGAGTATCAAGTGTGCGTTTGTTCCCCCCACTCCCAGAGAGCTGATTCCCGCCCGGCGGGGTGAGCCGTCCGTCCTCCACTCGGCAAGCCGGGTGTTGACTTGGAAGGGGCTGTTCTCGAAGTCGATCTTCGGATTGGGCCGCTCAAAGTGGACGAGAGGCGGGATCGCCTGGTGCTTCATCATGAGGGCTGTCTTGACCAGGGAGGCGACGCCAGCCGCCCGGTCGAGGTGCCCGAGGTTGGCTTTCAGGGATCCGATCGCGCAATAGCCCTTCCGCTGGGTCCCTGCGCGGAAGGCCCGCGTCAGGGCCTCGATCTCTATGGGATCGCCAAGAGCGGTGGCCGTGCCGTGGGCTTCCACGTAGCTGATGGAGTCCGGGCTCACGCGGGCCACCGCCATGGCCTCGGCGATCGCCTTGGTCTGGCCCACGACGCTCGGTGCCGTGTAACCGGCCTTCTGGGCCCCGTCGTTGTTGATCGCGCTGCCGCGGATTACGGCGTGGATGGTGTCGCCGTCGGCGAGGGCGTCGGCAAGGCGCTTCAGGGCCACCACCCCCACCCCGTTGCCGAAGACGGTCCCCGCGGCTTTCTCGTCGAAGCTGCGGCAGTGCCCGTCCGGGGAGAGGATTCCCCCTTCCTGATAGAGGTACCCCCCGCCCAGGCCGACGTTGACCGAGGAGGCGCCCGCCAGGGCCAAATCGCTCTCGCCGTTCAGGAGGCTCTGGCAGGCCAGGTGAACGGCGACCAGCGATGTCGAGCAGAACGTCTGAACCGTGATCGCCGGCCCGGTCAAGTCGAACTTGTAGGCCACGATGGTGGCGAGCGAGTCGCGGTCGTTGAAGACCCCCAGGGAGGACATCCCCGCACCGGCCGCGCGTATCGCCTCCGGGTTCAGCAACAGGTTTTGGGTCAGGTACGTGCTCATGGCGGAGCCTGCGAAGACGCCGATGCGCCCCGCGTACTGCTGGCTGTCGTAGCCTGCGGCCTCAAGCACCGTCCAGGCGCACTCCAGGAAGAGGCGGATCTGGGGGTCCATGGTCTCGGCCTCGCGCGGGTTGAAGCCGAAGAAGCTGGCGTCAAAGAGCTCGATGTCGTCGAGGAGGGGAGCCGCCTTCACGTGCGCCACTCCGCCGTGCACGACGGGGGCCTCCGGAGAGAGGATGGTGATGGTCTCGACGCCCTGACGGAGGTTCTCCCAGAAGCCCTCGAGGGTGGACGCCCCCGGCACTCGGAGCTCCATTCCCACGATCGCGACGTCGTTGAGGTGATCGTCCTGGTCGCTCATAGTGTCACGCTAGGGGGTCCAGCGCGGGTTGGATCTCACGCTGCTGCCGCCGTCGCCGCATCAGGTCCAGGCGGGTCTCCGCCCGCTGCCCCACTTCTTCGAGCACAACCGGCTCATCCGCGGTCCGGTCCCTCAAGGCGCGAGCGAGCAGGCCCACCGTCGGCGCCTCGTAGAAGGTCACGATGGGGATCTCCTTCCCCAGGCGCGTTCTGAGGAGGGGGATGACCTGGAGAGCGGTGAGCGAGTCGCCGCCCAACTCGAAGAAGTTGTCGTCGACCCCGATCTCCTTCCGCCCGAGGATCCGTTCCCAGGTCTCGGCGATCATGCGTTCCAGGTCGCCGCTGAAGGCGTCCTGCTCCACGGCCCGCACCTCGCTCGTCGGTTCGAGCGTCCCCGCCAGAGCCGGGGGGGTGGCCTTGCGCTCGAGTTGGGGTTGGAGCAAGGCCGGCCGCATGTCCATCGTGAATACGACGACCTGGGGGACGCCGGCGGCGAGGATGCGGCCGAGGGCATCCACCCCCTCTCGGGGAGCGATGCCCACCTTTAGGCTGAAGTCGCGCGCCGCCTGCAGGGCGCCGGAGACGGGAGTGTTCACCGCCATCCCCACCTCCCGCCAAGCATCCCAATTCACGGAGATTGCCGGCGGCCCGCCGGCGGCGCGCGCGCGATGGGCGTAGGCGTCGAGGAATGCGTTGGCTCCGCAGTAGTCGACCTGGCCAAGGCCGCCCAGGAGCGCGGCCGTGGAAGAACAAAGCAGGAAAAAGTCGAGTGACTCCTCCCTCAGCGCCGCCTCCAAGACGAGCGTGCCCTGGACCTTGGGGGCCATGACGCGCGCCGCAACGTCACGTTCCTTGAGGGAGATGATCCCCCCGCCAGCCACGCCCGCGGAGTGAATCACTCCCTGAATGGGACCGAAGCGCTTACGAGTGGCTACGACTGCGCCTTCCATGTCCTCCCGACTCGCCACGTCCGCTCTCAGGTAGAGCACCTCCCCGCCGCGGCCCTCGAGATCCCGAATCTCCCCGATCCGCTGGCTGGTTGCGTCTTGCCGGCCGTGCTGTTCGAGCCAGACCTCCCACTCCTCCCGGGGCGGCAACAAAGAGCGCCCGGTGAGCGCGAGACGAGCCTTCCAGTTCTCAGCCAGGTGCTGGGCGAAGACGAGACCGATCCCGCCCAGGCCACCCGTGATGAGGTACGTGCCCCCTTTCCTTAACCGGCTCACCCCGTTGGGGGGCGCGAGCGGTGTCGGTTCCGCAGACTGCACCCAGCGGTGAGGGCCACGATAGGCCACGACGGGTTCGGGCTGGCCGGTCAGCAGCTCGGCGACGATGCGATCGGCGAGCCTGACGGCCTGGGCGGAGCCGGGCGTCGGCAGGTCCACATCGATGCTTTGGCACGAAACCTGCGTCATCTCCTGGGGGATCACCTTGCACGGCCCGAGAACGGTCGCCTTCTCCGGGCAGGTGAGCTCGCTCCCCACCACCTCTTGCATGTTGTTGGTGACCACGGCCATGTGCAGCGGCTGCCGGAAGTCCGCGCCCGCGAGGCCCTGGGCCAAGAAGAGCACGCTGTAGAAGCCCCGGGTCTGCGCCTCCTCCACTCGGTCGAGGTTGGAGGTCGAATCGTCGCGCGTCAGGCCCCACAGGTGTACCACGAACTGCGGAGGGCCATCCTGAAGCGTTCGGAGGAGGGTGACGTAATCCGCCCTCTCCCGGGGATCAATCTCGAAGCTGTTTGGCGCGACGGTCGCGAACCCACGCCCCCTCCGGACCGTCATCACGGTCTGGCCGGCCCGAGTCAGCTGTTCCGCCATCACCGCCCCGAGGCCCTCTTCGTCCAGGAATAGCAACCAGCGCGAGCCCCCGGGAGGAAATGGCGTCGACAATAGCTCGGCGGGAAGGAAACGACGCCACGAGGGCTGGTAAAACCAGTCCTGCACCTCGCGGCGTTGCAGCGAGTAGCCCTGAGCGATCGATTCCACCAGCTGCCGCTTCTCGTTCCGGTCCACCCAGAACCGCTGCCGTTCGAAGGGGTAGCTGGGCAGGGCCACCCGCCGGCGGCGTTCCTCCCCGTGCACACTGACCCAGTCCAGGTTGACCCCGGCCAGCCACAACTTCCCGAGCGAGCCGAGCAGGAACGCGCGGTCGGGCAGCGTCTCGCTCACGTGCCGAAGGCTCGCGACCGCGGCGGCCGCGCCAGTGTCCGCCCCCTGCTGGCGGGCAAGCGACACCAGGGTGTTGCCCGGACCCACTTCCAGTAGGACGGGGCGGCTCTCCTCGCCAATGAGACGCTTCACCCCTTCCCCGAAACGCACGGTCCCCCGCAGATGCCGGACCCAGTACTCCGCGTCCATGGCCTCCCCGGCGGTGATCCAGTCACCGGTGACGTTGGACACGAAGCGTAGCGAGGGGGTTCGGCGCTCCGCCTCACCCACCCGCCTCCGGAACGCGGGCAGGATTGGCTCCATCATCGCGGAGTGGAAGGCATGGGACGTGTGGAGCCGTCGGCTCGGCACCCCCCGCTCCGCCAGCTCCCGCTCCAGACGATCGATGGCCTCGGCGCTGCCCGCCACCGCACAGGCCCCGGGCGCATTGACGCTGGCCAAATCCAGGCCTGCCCCGAGGTGCGGCCGGAGCGCAGCCTCCCCCAGGGGAACCGACAACATGGCGCCCCGCGGGAGAGACTGCATGAGACGGCCGCGCTCCGCCACCAGGGCGAGGGCATCCTCGAAGGAGAAGACGCCCGCGAGGTGGGCAGCCACGTACTCGCCCACGCTGTGGCCGATCATGGCCACGGGCTGGATTCCCCAGGACATCCATAGCCGGGCCAGGGCGTACTCGACCAGGAACAGCGCGGGCTGGGTGAATTGCGTCTGCATGAGCTGTTCCGCGGCCGCCTCCGCATGGCCACTTCGCGGGTAGAGCACTCCGCGCAAGTCGAGCCCCAGCGAGGACCGCAGCAGCTCCGCCCCCGCATCCACCGCCTCGCGAAATACCGGCTCCTCCTCGTAGAGACCCCGGCCCATGCCGACGTACTGCGACCCCTGACCTGTGAACATGAACGCGACGGGCGCGTTCTGCCGCTCCTGCGCCGCCGTCGCCCACCGCGCGGGATCACCAAGGGCCGCCCGGGCGTCCTCGAGATCCCGCCCCACCACCACCCGGCGGTGGTTGAAGACGCGCCGGCCAACCTGGAGGGTCCAGGCTGCGTCCGCGAGGTTCGTATCCGGATGCGCGGTCAAGTGGTTGGTCAGCTTGCGCGTGGCCTCGTCGAGCGCGGTCGCGGTCTTCGCGGAGGCGACCAGGAGCTGCCAAGGGCGGGCAGGGTCCGAGGGAGGCAGGAGGGGCGCCTCCTGAAGGATGGCATGCGCGTTCGTACCACCGATCCCGAACGAGCTAATGCCGGCTCTTCGCGGTCCTTCGCTGTTCCACGGCGTGAGCTCGGTGACCACGTAGAACGGGCTGCCCGCGAAGTCGATCTCCGGATTCGGAGCCTCGAAGTGCAGACTGGCCGGAATCTGCCGGTGCTCAAGAGCGAGCACGGTCTTGATGAGGCCGGCCACGCCGGCGGCGGCGTCCAGGTGGCCGATGTTCGTCTTGACGGAGCCGATCGCGCAGTAGCGCTTCCTCCCCGTCCACTTGCGCCAAGCCTTGGTGAGTCCGGCGATCTCGGCAGGATCGCCCAGAGCGGTGGCGGTTCCGTGGGCCTCTACGTAGGTGATCGTCTCGGGGTTCACGTCCGCCGCCGACAGTGCCTCCACGATGACCTCGGCCTGCCCGCTCACGCTGGGAGCAGTAAAACCGACCTTCACTGAGCCGTCGTTGTTGATCGCGGAGCCCAGGATCACGGCACGGACATTGTCGCCATCGCGTACCGCTTCTTTTAGCCGTTTCAACACCACCGCCCCGAGGCCGTTGCCAAACACCATCCCCTTGCCGCGAGCATCGAAAGTCCGAGTGTGCCCGTCGGGGGAGAGGATTCCGCCCTCCATGTACTGATATCCAGTGTTCTGGGAGACAGCGATCGTCACGCCGCCGGCAAGGGCCAGGTCGCTCTCATGGTTGAGCAAGCTCTGACAGGCCAAGTGCACGGCCAAGAGGGAGGTCGAGCAGAAAGACTGCACCGCATAAGCGGGACCGCGCAGGTTGAGCTTGTAGGCAACCCGGGTGGGTAGGGCATCGTTCATGTTCCCGAGGCCGACCTTCAGGTTGCCCATGGCCTGGATGAGCTCACGATCCCACTGCAGGTAGTTCATGAGGTAGCTGCTCTGGCTCACCCCCGCCGCCAGCCCGATCGAGCCCGCGAAACGCTCGGTGTCGTAGCCGGCGCTCTCCAGTGCCTCCCAGCAGCACTCGAGGAAGAGCCGCTGCTGGGGGTCCAGGATCTGGGCCTCCCGGGGCGTGTATCCAAAAAACGCAGCGTCGAAGAGGTCGGCTCCCTCGATGCGGGGCCGCATGGGGACGAGGTCGGGCCGCTCCAGAAAGGACGGGTGCACGTCCACCTCGGCCGCCCATTCCTCGAGGCTGATTGACGAAACCGACTCGACGCCGTTCTTCAGGTTCTCCCAGAGTTCGTCCACGCTGTTGGCCCCGGGGAACTTCCCCGCCATTCCGACGACGGCGATCTCGGTGCCCGTCATCTCAGTCGACGACTGCATCAGATGTCCTCCTCTTGGGTCGGTGGCCTTCTCTCCTCTGTTGCCCCCGCCCCTCGCTGAGCGCCAGGGCGTGGTCCGGTCCCTGACGCGACCGGATGAGGTGGCCGAGGGCTCGCACGGTCGGGGCCTCGAAGAGCGTGGCCACGGAGAGTTCGACCGGGAACTCCTTGCGGACACGACCCATCAGGTGGACGGCAAGGAGGGACGAGCCCCCCAGCTCGAAGAAGTTGTCATCCGCCCCCACGCGGTCGATCCCGAGCATCTGGGCCCAGAGGGTGGCCAGCTGGCGGTCCACGGGGTCCTCGGGGGTGACGTAGACGGCGCTCATCTCGGGCCGCGCGTGCCGCTCGGCCTCCGGAGACGAGGAGGCTGCGCCGGCCCCTCCCGGGACCTCCCGCCGCGTCCACTCCGCGAGACGCGTGCCAAGGGGTGTGGTGGACACGACGATCTGAGGCGGCGAGCCCAGGGTCAGGAGCCGCGCGAAGGCTTCGCCACCCTCCTCCGCGGAGATCGCGGTCGATGCGAGTCGACCACCCCCCTCGACGATCCCGGAGCCGAGCTGCCAGCCGTCCCAGCAGACACTGACCCAGAAGCGCTTCCCCTTCTGGTGCTGGCGGCGAGCGAAGGCGTCGAGGGCGTGGTTGCCGGCAGCGTAGGCCCCGAGACCCAGGCCTCCCAATACGGTGGAGAGCGATGAGGTGAACAGGACGAAGTCCAGGGACTCGTCGCCCAGCAGCCTTTCCAGCACCTCCGCTCCTCCCAGCTTCGGCCGGAGCTGCCGCTCACAGTCCGCCCGCTCGGTTTCAGCAAGGGGGCGGAAAGCACCCGGACCCAGCTCCGCCGCCGCGTGGATCACGCCGTGGAGGCGCCCGAACCTCTCTCGGGCCAGCCCCAAAACGGCCCGCATCTGGCCGAGGTCAGCGGCGTCCGCGCTTAAGGCGAGGACCTCGGCTCCCAGGGCCTCCAAATCCTGGACGGCCCGAATCTTCCGGGCTTCCTCGTCGCCGGGGGGGGCAGCGGCGAGACGCTGCTCCCACTGCGCGCGCTCGGGCAGGCCGGAGCGGCTGGTCAGGACCAGGCGGGCCTTTGCCGTCCGCGCAAGATGGGCGGCGAGGGCGAGGCCGACCTTCCCTAGCCCGCCCGTCACGAGGTAGACGCCCCGCGGGCGCAGGGGTGCCGCTGTGGGCGCGGTCGCCGCCGGCTCCACGGGTTCGAAGGACAGGACCCACCGGTGCCGGCCCCGGTACGCGACCGTCGGCTCCGGGGAGGACGAGGCCCCTTCCGCGAGGACCACTTCCGCGAGCACCTCCCGGGACGGCTCGTCCGGTCCCCCCCTTGGCAGGTCGAGGGTTCGACAGGCGAGGAGAGGGTACTCCTGGGGGATTACCCGGCAGGGGCCGAGCACCGTTGCCGCCAGGGGCGACAGAGGCTCATTACCGAGCACGTCCTGGACCCCTGCCGTCACGACCAGCAGGCTCGTCTCCCGGTCCTGCCTGCGACCGAGTGCCTGTCCCAGGTGGAGCACGCTGAGGAGGCCACGCTCCAAGGGGTCCCCTGCGCCCCCTTGCGCACTCCACAGGTGGACAAAGCGGTCGGGCACGCCCCCCTTCGCCGCCAGGTCGTCCAGCAATTGCTCATACGCTCCGCGCTGCCCGGGCGGGAGGGTGCACTCCCCGGCCTCGCCCCAAGCAAAGCGTGGTCCCGGCCGCACCACCGTCACCGAGGCGCCCCGGGCGCGCAGGCCTGCCACCAGAGCCGAGCCCAGCGCGCCCTCCTCGGGGAGGAGCACGCACCAGCGCCCTTCGACCGTCTCCCTGTCGAGGGGCAGGGCCTCCGTTCGCTTCCAGGACGGCGTGTAGAGCCAGCGCTCCACGGGCAACTTCGAAGCCCCCCCCGGGCGCCCCATCTCCGGCTGCGCGGGGCCCGGGCTCGTTGCATCGACCCAATATCGCTCGCGGTCGAACGCGTATGTTGGGAGCACAACCCGCCGTTGCCCACGGTAGTGGTCACGCGACGACCAATCGACCGCGATGCCCGCCGTCCACAAGCGGGCCGCGGTCTGAAGGAAGAAGACTTCGTCTGCCTCCGGCTGGCGGGGATGCGGGAGAGAGGCCAGCGCGATCACCGCGGAGTGCCTCCGCTTTGCCAGAGCGACCAGGGTATGACCCGGGCCCACCTCGAGGAGGGTTCGCTTCGGGTCGGCCAGCAGGGTGGCGAGCCCCTCGGAGAAGCGCACCGTGTCCCGCAGGTGCCCCGCCCAATAAGCGGAGTCGGTGGCCTGCTCCGCAGTGATCCAGGTCCCCGTCCGGTTGGACACGAAGGGAATCCGAGGCTCCTTCATACGTGCCCTCGCCACGCGGGCCGCAAAGGCGTCGAGGGCCGGCTCCATCAGCCGGGAGTGAAACGCATGCGAGGTCAGCACGCGTCCATGGGCCACGTCGAGCTCCTTCAGGCGGGCCTCCAGCCGCTCGATGTCTTCGAACGCCCCTCCGACGACGCAGGCATCCGGCCCATTCACCACGCAGAGGTCCAGTCGACCGTCGAGAAGGGGCAGCACCGTCTCCGCGGCGAGGGCCACCGCGGTCATAGCCCCCGGCGGGCAATCCTCCATGAGACGACCGCGCTCTGCTACCAGGCCGAGGGCCTCGTCGCGCTCGAGGACGCCCGCCAGACATGCCGCCACGTACTCGCCGACGCTATGGCCGATCATGGCCGCAGGCACGACCCCCCAGGACATCCAAAGTCGGGCCAGGGCATATTCGATGGTGAACAGGGCGGGCTGCGTGAAGCGCGTCTCGGTCAGACGGGCGCCGGCGGCTACGGCCTCCTCCTCGCTCGGGAACAGCAGCCTCCGCAGGTCGAGCCCCAGGAGCGGGAGGAGGCGGTCGCAGCAAGCGTCGACTTCGGCCCGGAATTCCGGCTGAGTCCCGTAGACGCCCCTGGCCATGTTGACATGCTGAGCTCCTTGGCCAGAGAAGAGGAATGCGACCGATCGCCCCTCCTCGGCCAGGCCTCGGAACACCCGCTGCGGGTCGCGCTCCTCGAGAAGCCGAACCGCTTCTCCCTGGTCGCGGACGACCAGCGCCCGCCGGTGAGGGAAGGCCCGCCGTCCAGCCCCCAAGGTAAAGGCCGCGTCGGCCAGCGCCAGCTCGGGGTGGCTGCGCAGGTGCGCCGCGAGCGCGGCCGTGCCGTGCTCTAGGGCGCTCTCGGTCCGAGCGGAGAGTACGAGTACCTCGGGCCGAACCGGCAGCTCTCGCAGGGGCAATAGGGGCGGCTCCTCGAGCACCACGTGGACGTTTGTCCCGCCCATGCCGAACGAGCTGACCCCCGCCCGCCGCGGCCGCCCCTCGCTCGCCCAGGCCTGGTGACGCGTGGCCACGTAGAACGGGCTGCTAGACAGTTCGAGGCGCGGGTTGGGCTCCCGGAAATGAAGGCTAGGCACGAACTGCCGGCGCTCGAGCATGAGCACGGCCTTCATGAACCCGGCAATTCCCGCCGCCGCGTCGAGGTGCCCGAAGTTCGTCTTGACCGAGCCCATCGCGCAAAAACCGCGGCGCTCCGTTGTGGCCCGGAATGCCTGGGTGAGGGCTGCCACCTCGATGGGGTCACCGAGAGCCGTCGCCGTGCCGTGGGCTTCCACGTATGCGATCTCCTCCGCGGCCACGCCCGCCATTGCGAGAGCGGCGCGGACTACCTCCGCCTGGCCGGACACTCCCGGTGCGGTGAACCCCACTTTCTGCCCACCATCGTTGTTGGTGGCCGAGCCCTTGATCACGGCCAGAATGGTGTCGCCGTCACGGAGGGCCTCTGCCAGCCGCTTGAGCACCACTATGCCCACGCCGTTGCCTTTTAGGGTCCCGCTCGCCTCCGTGTCGAAGGCCCGACAATGCCCGTCGCGGGAAAGGATCCCGTCGGGCTCGTGGTAGTACCCGACGCGGTGCGGCACCGAGACGGACACGCCCCCCGCGAGGGCCATGTCGCACTCTCCCGCCAGCAGGCTCTGGCAGGCGAGGTGCACCGCCACGAGCGACGTGGAGCAGGCGGCCTGGACGACCACCGCCGGACCGCGGAGGTTCAGCTTGTAGGCCACGCGCGTGGCTAGGAAGTCTTTCTCGTTGGAGAGCATCACCTGGTAGGGGGAGACCGCCGCGCGGAGTTGCGGGCTCGCCATCACGGCGAAGGCATAGCTGCTGCTGCTCGTCCCCCCGAATACGCCGATGGCCCCCCGATGCCGTTCCGGGTCGTAACCAGCCCTCTCGAGCGCCTCCCAGGCCGTCTCCAAGAAGAGCCGTTGCTGCGGGTCGAGTACTTGGGCCTCGCGGGCGGTGTAACCGAAGAAGCGGGCGTCAAAGAGGTCGATGCTGGACAGCACGGCCGCCGCCCGGACGTAGGCGGGGTCCCGGAGCGCCTCCCTGCCCACTCCCGCCTTGAGGAGCTCGTCCTCCCCGAGGAACGAGATCGACTCCACCCCGTCGCAGAGGTTCTGCCAGAATGCTTCCACGCCGTCCGCGCCCGGGAATCGGCAAGCCATTCCGACAACCGCGATCTCGAGCTCGCTTCCACCCTCGCCCATGCCCTCGCCGTTCCCTCCGCCGCTCACGTTCGACTCCCAGCTACCCCTGCCACCTGCCTCTCGCAGAGCGCCGCGAGCTGTTCCAGGGTCTGAAAGATCAGATCCCGGGGGGTGAGGCGTATTCCGAGGGCGGCCTCGATCCGTGCCAGCACCCGCATCGAGAGCAGCGAGTGGCCGCCGAGGTCGAAAAAGTTGTCGTGGCGGGAGATCCGGGGCACCCCCAGGGCCTCCTGCCAGATAGCGGCGATGGACTTCTCCAACGGCGTGCGCGGCGCGACGTGGCCGGGGAGCCCTTCCCGCTGTCGCGCCTCGAGACGAGCCAGGGCCTTGCGGTCTACCTTGCCATTGGGAGTCAGGGGCAGGTCGTCCAGGATCACGAAGGAGGAGGGGATCATGTGGGGGGGCAGTTTCTCCTTTAGGGCACCGCGCAGCTCGGTAACCGTGAGCTCAAGGCCGGGCCTGAACACGACGTGGGCAACGAGTTGGACTTCGCCGGTGCCGTTCGGCCGCGTCAGCACCACTGCGGCCTTCACCGCCTTCAACTCCCGCATCGCGACCTCGATCTCACCGAGCTCGATGCGGAAGCCCCGCACTTTGACCTGCTGGTCCACGCGTCCCAGGAAGTCGAGCGCTCCGTCCCGCCGGTAACGCACCAAGTCGCCCGTGCGGTAGAGCCTGGCTCCCGGCTCGCCCCCGAAAAGGTCCGGGAGGAAGCGTTCGGCGGTGAGGTCGGGCCGGTTCAGGTACCCGCGGGCGAGCCCCGCGCCCCCGATGTAGAGCTCGCCCGGCACCCCTACCGGCACCGGCTCACCCTTGGGGTCGAGAACATAGAGCCGAGTGTTGGCGATCGGCCGCCCGAGAGAGGCCACCCCCTCCGCCCGCTCGACACGGTGCGTCGTCGACCAGATGGTGGTCTCCGTGGGCCCGTAGAGGTTCCAGAGGGTGACCCCGCGTTTTAGGAGCTCACTGGCCAGATCTCCGGGCAAGGCCTCCCCCCCGCAGAGCGCCCTCAGGGGTCCACCCGCCCAGCCCCCCTCCAGCAGCAGCCGCCACGTGGCGGGGGTCGCCTGCATGACGGTCGCGCCCGAGGAAACCAACCGTTCGAGCAGCCACGCCCCGTTCGTGGCTGCTTCCCGGCTGACCATCTCTACGCGCGCGCCCGTTACGAGCGGCAGGTAGAGCTCGAGGCCGGCGATGTCGAAGGACAGGGTCGTTACCGAGAGCAAGACATCGGAGGGCGCGAGTCCCGGCCGCTCGGCCATCGCATCCAGGAAATTGGAGAGCGAGCGGTGCGAGACCTGCACGCCTTTGGGCCGACCCGTGGACCCCGATGTATAGATGACGTAGGCCAGTTGGTCGGGATCGACGGGAAGCAAGTCCACCGCCTCGCTTTTATTCCGAGGGGCAGGGGAGTCTAGGCAGAGGACCTGCGCGGAGTTGGAGGGGAGCAAGCGCAGGAGAGGCTCTTCGGTGAGCAACACCCGCGCCCCGGAGTCTTCGAGCATGAAGGCCAGGCGCTCCTTCGGGTAGGTCGGGTCGAGGGGCAGGTAGGCACCCCCCGCCTTGAGGACGCCGAGCAGCGCCACCACCAAGTCCAAGGACCGCTCGACGGCTACGCCCACGAGAACCTCGGGGCCGACGCCCATCCGGACCAGCCGTCGGGCCAGCGCATCAGAAGCCGCATCCAATGCCCGGTAGCTGAGGCTCGCCCCCTCAAACGAGACTGCCAGCGCCTCCGGATTGGCTGCCGCTTGGAGGGCGATTCGCTCGTGCACGCAAGACGGCGACACCCTCCGTGCGGTCTGGTTCCAGGCCCCCAGGATCCTGCGCCGTTCTTCTCGTTCCAGCAGCGGCAGCTCCGAGAGGCGTCGATCCGGCTCGGAAACCGCCCCCGCCAAGAGCGTCTGGAAGTGCTCACCCAGGCCCGCCACCCTGTCCGCGTCGAAGAGGTCGGTGTTGTACTCGGCGGTGGCGAAGAAGCCCTGGGACGTCTCCGTTACGAAGAGCGTAAGATCGAATCGCGAGGCGCCGGACTCGGCGCCCCAGGGCTGCACGGAGAGACCGGGCAGATCGAGAGCCGCCGCGGGGGCATTCTGGAGGACGAGCATCACCTGGAAGAGCGGGGAGCGGCTGAGGTCGCGCTCTGGCCGCAGCTCTTCGACCAGCCTTTCGAAAGGAGTGTCCTGATGGGCGTAGGCCTCCAGCGCCACCTCGCGCACGCGGGCCAGCACATCCCGGAAGCGGGGATCCCCCCCGAGGTCCGTGCGCAGGACCAGGGTGTTCACGAACAAGCCCACCAGGCCCTCAAGTTCAGCCCGGCTCCGCCCCGCGACCGGCGTACCCACAGCTACGTCCTCCTGACCCGAGTAGCGGTGGAGGAGGCTCTGGAAGGCCGCCAGCAGGACCATGAACACGGTTGCCTTCTCCCGACGCGCCAGCCTCCTCACTCCCTCTGCGACCTCGGGCGCGATCAGGAAGTGGTGGTTGGCCCCATGGAACGTCTGGACCGGCGGGCGCGGTCGGTCGGTGGGCAGTTCGAGGGCGCTCACTCGCTGGAGCTGGCGGCGCCAGTAGCCGATCTGCCGCTCCACCTCCGGCGCTTCCAGTCGAGCCCGCTGCCACTGCGCGAAGTCTGCGTACTGCAGGGGGAGGGCGGACAACGGCGAGGGTCGGTCACACCGAAACGCCTCGTATAAGACGCCCAGCTCGCGCACGAGCACCCCCAGCGACCAGCCATCGGCGACGACGTGGTGCAGCGTGACCAGAAGGACGTGCTCATCCTCGGCCAGGCGGAGGTGGCTCACGCGGAAGAGGGGACCCCGGACCAGGTCGAAAGGTCGCTGGGCCTCCTCGGCCGTGAGCCGCCGCGCCTGCGCTTCTGCCCCCGCCCGGCCCAGAGCCGAGAGGTCGTGTCGCGCGGGAGAGAAACCGTCCGGAGGGTCGATACGCTGCACCGGCTGTCCGTCCAGGCTCTCGAAGCGCGTTCGCAACGACTCGTGCCGCCGCCACAGCTCGGCCAAGGCCTTATCCAGGGCCCCCACGTCCAGGCAGCCTCGCAGCAAGAGCGCGCCCGGTATGTGGTACGCAGCGCTCGCCTCTTCAAGCTGGTGCAGGAACCACAGCCGCTCCTGGGCAAAGGAGAGGGCCAGGTCGCGGTCGCGCGCAACCGGAACCAGGGGCGCCGCCTCCGGCCCCAGCCGCTGTTCTCCCGCCGCCTCCACCGCCCCCGCAAGTCCAGCAACGCTGGGCGACTCAAAAATGCGTCGTAGCGGCAGCTGGACGCCGAAAGCATCCTGTACTCGGGCCAGAACCTGGGTGCCGGTAAGCGAGTGGCCGCCGAGATCGAAGAAGTCATCGTGCACGCCGACCTGCTCGATTCCGAGTACCTCTCGCCAGATCCCCGCCACCGCCTCCTCCACCGGGCTTCGCGGAGGTACGAAAGCGATCTCCCTGGGACGCTCGAAAACGGACGCAGGCAGGCCGCGGCGGTCCACCTTCCCGTTCGGGCTCAGGGGCAGGGCAGGAAGGGCCACGAACGTGCTGGGAATCATGTGCTCGGGGAGGCGGCATCCCAGGGCCCGCCGCAGGTCAGCCATGCTGGGAACCTGCCCGGGGCGAAAGGCCACATAGGCCACCAGGCGCTTGTCGTTTCCGTGGTCTTGCGCGACTACCGCCGCGTCCGTGATGGAGGGCTGTTCGCGGAGGACGGCCTCGATCTCGCCCAGCTCGATTCGAAAGCCTCGCAGCTTGATCTGCGTGTCTAGCCGGCCCAGGTACTCGAGAACACCGTCGGCATGGAAGCGCGTGAGGTCGCCCGTCCGGTAGAGTCGGGCGCCCGGCTCGGCTGCGAAGGGATCGGGAACGAAACGCTCGGCGGTGAGGTCCGGGCGGCCCAGGTAACCACGGGCTACTCCGATCCCCCCGATATAAAGCTCGCCCGCGCACCCCGCGGGGAGAGGCTCCTGATGTCGGTCCAGAACGTGCACCCGGGTATTGGCGAGCGGCCGGCCGATCGGGATAGGGCCCTCCCCGGCGCCAACCGGATGGACCGTGGAGTAGATGGTGGTCTCGGTAGGACCGTAGCCGTTCCAGACCGCGCGGCAGCGCCCCCGTAGAGCGCGGGCGAGGTCGGAGGCCAGCGCCTCGCCCCCACAGATGACGGTGAGATCCGGGTCGCCCTGCCATCCCGATTCGATCAACATGCGCCAGGTGGCGGGTGTAGCCTGCATGAAGGTCGGCCTCACCCGCACCAATAGCTGACAGAGGGCGAGGCCGTCCCTGGCCGCTTCGCGGCTCGCGAGCACGACTCTCCCCCCGACGATCAGGGGAAGGAAGAGCTCGAGGCCGGCAATGTCGAAGGCTAGGGTGGTCGTCGCGAGAACGGTGTCCCGCTCGGTGATCCCCGTGGTCTCCCGCATCGCGGCCACAAGATTTGTCAGGGCTGCGTGCGTTACCGCGACCCCCTTGGGCCGGCCGGTCGAGCCCGAGGTAAAGAGCACGTAGGCCAACTCGGACGGCTCCGGGTTCCCCGGGGCCCTTCTCCCGCTCTCTGGCTCCTCCGACTCGGCTTGACCCTCTTCGTCGAGGAGCAGGACAGGCTGAGATGAGGGCGGAAGTCTTCCCGCGACCGCGGTCTGGGTCAAGATCGCCGCCGGCTCCGCCTGCCCCAGCATGAATGCCAACCGCTCGCCCGGGTACAGGGGGTCGAGGGGCATGTAGGCGGCTCCGGCCTCGAGCACCGCCAAGAGAGCGGTCACCATGTCCACCGACCGCTCGACACAGAGGCCTACGATCTGACCCGGCCCGACCCCATGTTCACCCAGTCGCCGCGCGAGTCGCCGCACCCGACGGTCCAGTTCCGCGTAGGTCAGGCTCGCCTCGTCCGCGACCACCGCCGTCTCATCCGGTCTGCGCGCGGCCTGCTCGGCCACGAGCTCGTGCACACGTTTTCTCGGCACCGCCCGGGTCGTGTCGTTCCAAGTCACGACGACCTGTTGCCGCTCGGCCTCATCCATGACGGGCAGCCGGGAGATGCGCTGGCCAGGGTCTTCGACGATCGCCTCTAGCAGCCGCCGATAGTGACGGGCAAAGCGCTGTGCGGTCTCCGCACGGAAGAGATCGGTGTTGTACTCGAGCTCCCCGCGCAAACCACTATTGCCTTCCGTCAAGTAGAGGCTGAGATCGTGGCTGGCGGTTGCGCGATCCCCGATAACCGCCCCCGGTGATGCCTGACGCGATAGGGCCTCCAGAGGGGTGTTCTGCATCACGAACAGCACCTGGGCGAGGGGCGAGCGGCTGAGGTCGCGCACCGGGCGCAGCTCCTCAACGAGCTTCTCGAAGGGCAGGTCCCCGTGGGCGTAGGCGCCCAGGGCGGCCGTGCGCACCCCGCCGAGCGCTTCCCGGAAGCTCGGGTCACCCGAGAGGTCAGTTCGCAGAGCCAGCGTGTTGACGAAGAGCCCAAGCATCCCCTCGGTCTCCAGGAGGGGGCGGTTCCCGCTCGCGGTTCCCACGACCACGTCCTCTTGGCCGGACCAGCGCGAGAGCAACACCACGAAGGCGGCGAGAAGGGTCATGAAGGGCGTAGCCCCCTCCGCCCGGCTCAGGGCCCGGAGCCTGTCCGTCAGCGCGCCCGGTAGATCGAAGGCGTGGATCGCACCGTTCACGGTCTGTACCCGAGGCCGCGGGCCGTCGGTCGGGAGGTCGAGAACCGGAACCGGTCCTGCCAGGTGCGCGCGCCAGTACGCAAGCTGCCCCTCGAGCACTTTCCCCCGGAGCCAGTCCCGCTGCCAGGCCGCGAAGTCGCCGTATTGCAGGCGTGGCTCCGGCAGGGGGGACGCTTGCCCGGCTGCGAAGGCGCGATAAAGGGCCAATACTTCTTCGATTAGGAGGGCGATCGACCAACCGTCGGTCACGATGTGGTGCTGGGTGATGAGGAGCTGATGGTCCTCCTCCCCCAGCCGCAACAGGTGGGGCCGGAAGACGGGCCCCCGCTCCAGATCGAAGGGGCGACGCACGTCTTCGGTAGCAAGGCGGCTCGCCTCCTCCGCGCACGCCGCGGGCTCGAGACGGCTCAGGTCGGCGAGCGGAAGGGCGGCCGGGCCCGGCACCGCGATGAGCTGGATGGGCCGCCCTTCCTTCTCCACGAAGGTCGTTCGAAGCACCTCGTGCCGCCGCAATATCTCGGTCATCGCTCGCTGTAGGGCGGACGCGTCGAGCGGCCCCCGCAAGGGGATGTTGGTCTGCAGGTTATAGGCGACGCTCTGCGGGTCCAGCTTCTGCAGGAACCACATCCGCTCCTGGGCAAAGGAGAGGGGGAGGCCGCCCTCACGGGCCCTTGGCACAATCGACCCCGGGGCCTCGGATTGCGCGCTGCGCAGAAAGGCAACGATCTCGGCCTTGCGCCGGGCCAGCTCCTCCTGCAGCCCCGGGGTCAAGATCTGGCGGGGCGCGCTCAGGCGCAGATGATCCCCTTCCAGCCAGCACCTCACGTCCCGTGCGCGCAGCGTGGAGAGGAACTCCACCGTGGTGCTCCCGTTCTCCGCGGCGACCGCTCTCGGCAGCATCCCGTCAAGCATCAAGATCCTCCGCGCTGCGAAGGGCCTTGCGGATTGACCGTCGACGCCCCAGCCGCTCACGCCCCACCTGCCGCGCCTGGGCCTCGAGAGCTGCCGCCTCGGGCCGGGCCTCCGGGGCACCTCTTCTGGGCGCTAGGTGCGCCGCCAGTGCCGCGACTGTGGGATGCCTGAATAGTTCGACCACCCCGAGGTTCCGTCCGGCAAACCGCTCACGTAGACGGGCGTGCACTTGGATCAGCAGCAGGGAGTGCCCACCCAGGTCGAAGAAGTTGTCGTGCACCGACACGCGTTCCAGCTCTAGGACCTCGCACCAGATCCCGGCCACGGCCGCCTCGAGCTCCGACCGGGGGGGCACGTACGTGGCCTCAAGTTCCGTGCCCTCTGGTTCGGGCGCAGGAAGAGCCCCGCGGTCCACCTTCCCGTTCGGGGTCAGGGGCAGGGAGGCAAGGAGTACGAACACGCTCGGAACCAGGTGTTCGGGCAGACTCCCCGTAAGACCTTTCTTCAGCTCCGACGCCTCTACCGCCTGCCCTGTAGTCGGGACCACGTAGGCCACAAGCCGCTTGTCGCCGGGCGTCCGCCCCTCCCTGACGACTACCACCGACTCCTTGACCGCCGGGTGGCGGGCGAGGGCGGCTTGGATTTCGCCCAGCTCGACGCGGAAGCCGCGGATCTTCACTTGCTCGTCCCGGCGGCCCAGGAACTCGATCGTCCCGTCCCCCCGCCACCGCACCACGTCCCCCGTCCGATACAGGCGCTCC
>DATMML010000134.1 GCA_035570235.1 Vicinamibacteria bacterium
ACCTGCGGGCCCAGGGGCTGGTCCACGACCTGCGCGCTCTCTTCGAGGCCCGGGATGAGGAGGGCAAGGCGACCGCCCCCGACGACCGGGACCTGCAGGCCGTGCTCCAATCGCTGGAGTCCGCCCTGGGGGAGTCGATCCATGAGGGAGCGGATGGCCGGGCCTTCCTCGCCACCGCGGCCCGGGTGGCGGCGTGGCTGGGAGCGGCCAGCCCCGCTCGCCCACGCTCGGTCATCGTGGAGCCCTAGTCCCGCCGCGGAGGTGAGGCATGAGCTTCGCGGGTGACCTCCGCACCGTCGACCTCCCCGATCTCCTGACCTGGATCAACACCCGCAAGAAGACGGGCACCCTCCGCCTTCAGCGACGCGCGACCCAGAAACGCCTCGCCTTCCAGAACGGCCGGTTGCAGTCCTCTTGGTCCAACGACCCTCGGGAGTCGTTGGGCCAGGTCCTGGTGCGTGACCAGCTCCTGAGCGAGCAGGCCCTGTTCGAGGCCCTGGTGCGGCAGGAGAAGGAGGGGCGCCTGCTGGGAGGTATCCTGGTCTCGCAGGGCCTCCTGGTCGAGAGCCAGCTCACGCGCGCCCTGCGCGGGAAGGCGGAGGAGGTGGTCTACGACCTCTTCCTCTGGTCCGACGGGCGCTTCGACTTTGAGGACGAGCCGCCGGCGCCCGAAAATCCGGTCGTGAATCTGGACATGGACACCGCCATGGTCATCCACGAGGGCGTGCATCGGCGGGAGGAGTGGAAGAAGCTCCGGGAATGGTTCCCCACCTCGGACGTGACCTTCCAGGTCCAGCGGGCGGCCTACGGGATCGACGAGAGCCCCGAACGGCAGGTCCTGGGCCTGGCCGCCGCGGGCAAGACCGTGGCCGCGATCAGCCTGGAATTGCGGCGCTCCGAGTTCGACACCGCCCTCATTCTTCGTGGCCTCTGCGACCGCGGGGCCCTGGCCGTCGGCGCCGTGCGCGAGGACGCGGTCGAGACGGACCCCGTAGCCGCCATCGAGGCGCTGCTCCGCCAGGCGGAGCAGCGCGTGCAGGAGAGCCGTTTTTCCGCCGCCCTCGAGGCCTACGAGCAGGTGCTCACCCTCGACCGGCTGAACCAGAGGGCCAAGAAGGGCCTGATCAGCTTGGCCGAGGCCCGGGAGCAGGCCCGCATCCGCCGCCGCATCCCCCTCAACCGGGTGCCTTTCGTGAGCCAGGGGTCGCTGGCCCTGGGCCGGGAGAGGTTTGATGCCCAGGAGGGCTTCGTCCTCTCCCGCATCAACGGCCAGTGGGACGTGGGCTCGATCCTCAAGCTATGCCCGATGTCGGAGGAAGACGCCCTCCTCATCTTCGCCCGCCTCCTCGACCGAAAGGTGATCGAGCTGAGCTGATACGGCCGCTTCGGGCGGGAGTGCCGCTCATGCCAATCGCCGAGCCCACGACGATGCTCACCGACTACGCCCTGGCCACGCTGGGGGCGATCCTGGCCGGCTGGCTGGGGGGGCGGGCCCGGCCCCTCCCCGCCCGACTCTGGGCGGCGGCTTTTGTGGCCATCGCCCTGGCCGCGGCCGTGGGCGGCACCCTGCACGGCTTTGGGCCGGCCCTGGCGCTGTCCACCCGGGCGGGTCTCTGGAACCTCGTCTACGGCGCCATCGGCCTCGGCAATTTCTTCATGCTCGCGGGCATCCTGTTCACGGTCGTGCCGCGGCGGGGCTGGCCTTTTGTCCTGGCCCTGCTTGCCCTCCGCCTCCTGGTCTATGTCGTCTTCACCATGGCCGCCGATTTCCGCTACGTCATGTACGATCTCGTCCTGACCCTGAGCGTCCTGCTCGGCGCCGCCCTCTACGGCCTGGCCCGCGGGGAGTCGAGCGCGCCCTTCGTCCTCTCCGGGGCTTTCCTCTCTCTGCTGGGGGCGTTCATCCAGACCCAGGGGGTCGACCTGCATCCCCGCTTCAACCACAACGATCTCTTCCACGTCCTGGAGATGGGAGCCCTTTACCTTTTCGCCCGCGCCGGGCTCCGCTTCCCCCGGCGCGACTAGAAATGGATTTGCTTCTAATACCATACCCTGGTATGGTATTAACATGCAGCACGCCCACCACACCGGCCAGCTCCCCCGCTTGCGGAAGATCGAGGGCCAGGTGAAGGGGCTCGCCCGCATGGTGGAGGAGAAGCGGTATTGCGTGGAGCTCCTGACCCAGCTCCGGGCTGTGCGGGCGGCGCTCAAGCGGGTGGAGGAGGGGGTGCTGCGCGAGCACGTGGAGCACTGCGTAGCCTTGGCCATGCGGAGCGGGAACGAGGCCGAGCAGCGGACGAGAGTGGAGGAGCTGCTCGAGGTCCTGGGCCGCTACTCGGACTAAGGGGCTGCGACCATGAATCCCTCTCCTCCGGGAACCGAGACCGACCCCGTCTGCGGGATGCAGGTCGACCCTGCCCGGGCCGCGGGCCGGCACGCGCTCGCCGGCCGGACCTACTACTTCTGCAATCCCCACTGCCTCGAGCGGTTCCGCACGAACCCCGAAAGCTATTTGCGGTCGGCAGCCCCCGCCCCGCCAAACAGCGCCCCCGGCGACTACGTCTGTCCCATGCACCCGGAAGTGGTCCGGTCGGAGCCCGGCTCCTGCCCCATCTGCGGGATGGCCCTGGAGCCGCGCACCCCCCCCGCGGTCGAGGAGAGGAACCCCGAGCTCGAGGACATGACCCGCCGGTTCTGGGCTAGCCTGGTCCTGACCGTCCCCGTCTTCCTCCTGGCCATGACCGACATGCTGCCGGGGCGGCCCCTCCACGTCCCGGCCCGCGCCCAAGGCCTCTGGGAGATGGCGCTCGCCACCCCGGTCGTGCTTTGGGGGGGCTGGCCTTTCTTCCTGCGAATGTGGGCCTCCCTTCTCCACCGCCGCCCCAACATGTTCACTCTCATCGGCCTGGGTACCGGCGCCGCCTACCTCTACAGCCTGGCCGCCACGCTCTTCCCCTCCGCCTTTCCCGCTTCCTTCCGCGGCCACGGTGGTCAGATCGACCGCTATTTCGAGGCTGCGAGCGTGGTCGTGGTTCTCGTGCTCCTGGGCCAGGTCCTGGAGCTCCGGGCCCGCTCCCGAACGAGCGGTGCGATCCGGGCCTTGCTGAGCCTCGCGCCGCGGACCGCGCGGCGCCTGGAGGAGGACGGGACCGAAGCCGACATTCCGCTCGAGGAGGTGCAGCCCGGGGACCGCCTCCGCGTCCGGCCCGGGGAGAGGATCCCCGTGGACGGGGCCGTCCGGGAAGGCACAAGCGCCGTCGACGAGTCGATGATCACGGGCGAATCGATCCCGGTCGAGAAGACTCCGGGGGGGCGCGTGACCGCAGGCACCGTGAACGGGAACGGAACGCTCTTGATGCGCGCGGAGCGCGTGGGCAGCGAGACCCTCTTGGCCCAGATCGTGCGGATGGTGGGCGAGGCCCAGCGCAGCCGCGCCCCCATCCAGCGTTTGGCCGACGTGGTCTCCGGATACTTCGTGCCCGCGGTCGTGATCGCCTCCGCCCTCACGTTCGCGGTCTGGGCGGTCCTTGGGCCCGAGCCCCGCCTCGGCCACGCCCTCCTGGCCGCGGTGGCGGTGCTCATCGTGGCCTGCCCCTGCGCCCTCGGGCTCGCCACTCCCATGTCCATCATGGTGGGCGTGGGGCGGGGAGCGAGGGCGGGCGTGCTGATCCGGGACGCGGCCGCCCTGGAGACGTTGGAGAAGGTGGACACCCTGGTCATCGACAAGACGGGCACCCTGACCGAGGGCAGGCCCCGCCTGGTCACGGTGGAGGGAGCGGAGGAGGCCGAGCTCCTGGGCCTCGCGGCCAGCCTGGAGCGGGGGAGCGAGCATCCCCTCGCGGCGGCGGTTCTGGCCCGCGCGCAGGCCAGGGGGCTCCTGCTCCGCCCGGTCACCGGCTTCAAGGCGCGAACGGGGATGGGGGTGACGGGCCGGGTCGGGGGTCGCACCGTCGCCCTCGGCAGCCAGGCTCTCCTGGAGGAGCTCGGCGCCCCGCCGGGGCCGCTCGCGGAGCGGGCGGAGACCCTCCGCCGGGAGGGACAGACCGTGGTCTTTCTGGCCGTGGACGGCCGGGCCGTCGGCCTCCTCGGGGCCACCGACCCCATCAAGCCATCGACCCCGGAGGCCCTGCGCTTGCTCCGGGAGTTGGGCCTCAAGGTCGTGATGCTGACCGGCGACAGCGCGACCACCGCGGCCGCGGTGGCCCGCGAGCTGGGCCTCGACGGCTTCGAGGCCGAGGTGCGGCCGGAGCGCAAGGCGGAGGTGGTGAAGCAACTGCAGGCTCGGGGCCACGTGGTGGCCATGGCGGGGGACGGCATCAACGACGCCCCCGCCCTCGCCCAGGCCCAGGTCGGGATCGCCATGGGCACCGGTACCGACGTGGCCATGGAGAGCGCGGGAGTGACCCTGGTGAAGGGAGACCTGCGGGGCATCGCCCGCGCCATCCGGCTCTCCCGGGCCACGATGCGCAACGTCCGTCAGAACCTCTTTTTTGCCTTCGTGTACAACGCGCTCGGCGTACCCATCGCGGCGGGCGCGCTCTATCCCGTCTTCGGCCTGCTTCTTTCGCCCATGGTCGCCGCGGCCGCCATGAGCTTCAGCTCCGTGTCCGTCATCACGAATGCACTCCGCCTCCGCAAGGTCCTGCTTTGAAGCCGTCCCGCGGGACGCCGCCCCGTCCCTCCTCCGTGCCCTCCAAGAACGGCGGCCCGGCGGCGGGGAGCGGCGCTTGACGTGGAGAGGGCCCCGTGGTCCGATGGCGTGGAGATGGCATTCCGCTCGACACCCCTCGATCGCCTGACCACCGTGGCCCTCGGCCTGACCTTCCTGATCTCCTTCGTCCTCCCGTGCCTCTGCCCCGCCGAGGCGAAGGCGGGTCACCTTCATTGCGAGGGGAGTGAAGGCCCCGCGGTAGCGGACAGCTCCTGCTGTTGCGGAGGGGCTCTTCCCGTGGCCGCGGAGGCGACCGCGAAGCTCGTCCCGACGACGCCCGGCGCGCCAAGCGCGGTCGTCGCGTTGCCTCTTTCCTTCCCAACCCTCAGCCGAATTGCCGCCGTTCCCGCGGGCCGACCACCCGACGGCCCCCGCGCCCTTCTCGTTCTCAGGATCTGATCCTCTGCTAGACGTCCGGCCGGGAGTGCCGGAGCACTCCCCGGGTCCGGTTACGCCGCTCTCTCTTTCTTGCCCAGGCCGGCCGAGAGATCACGGTGATCTGTCGTCTTTGAAGCGAGGTTCAGATGAAGATCAAGCCGTTCGCTCCCCTGGGGGCGCTCCTGCTCACGGCGTGCGCGGCGACCATTCCGCCTCCCCGGTTCTCCGCCCTCGACCCCGCGGACCCCAGGGCCCCGGAGTCGACGATGCATGAGCGCCCGCTCGGGCTCGAGGGCCCCGCGGAGCAGCCGATCAGCCCCCCCGCCAGCTCGGAGGCGGCGCGGAGGGGGCAGGAGCCGGCCCCCACCTTGGCATCCGGAACGGCCGACGTGTACTCGTGTCCGGTGCACCCGCGGGTGAGGGAAGCGGGGCCCGGTCCGTGTCCCCTCTGCGGCCGGAAGCTCCAGAAGCAGCCCGCCGCGCCGCACGGGAGCCACGAGCCATGAACCGCTGCCTCCTCGCACTCGGCACCAGCGCTCTCCTGTCCGGCTGCGCGAGCGTTGACCCCCGCCCGGCTTTCACCGACGTCGAGAAATCCGTATCCGACCGAACGGGGCACCGTCCGACGTGGACGCGAACGATCTCCCAGGGGGAGGAGGTCGAGCGGGCGGTCCGCGGGCTCCTGGGGGAGAACCTCACCGTCGACGCGGCGGTGCGGATCGCTCTCGCCAATAACCGGTCCCTGCAGGCGACGTTCGAGGAGCTCGGGGTCTCGCAGGCCGACCTTGCCCAGGCCGCCCTCCTCAAGAACCCCGAGTTCGACGCTTTCCTGCGCTTCCCCCACGGCTCCCCCTCGGGGAGGAACGTGGAGGTGGGCCTTGTCGAGGACGTGCTCGACATCCTCACGCGGCCTCTCCGCAGGAAGATCCGCGCCGCCGAGCTCGAGCAGACCAAGCTTCGCCTCGGAAACGAGGTTCTCGGGCTCATGGCCGAGGTCAAGACCG
>DATMML010000135.1 GCA_035570235.1 Vicinamibacteria bacterium
GGGAACAGGTGCAGCCGGGGCTCGATCAAGCGAAGATGCTCGCGCAGACCGGGGGGGGCCACCAGACCGCGGGAGAGCATGGCCTCGATGTCCGCCATGTCCTGCACGTGGCCGCGTGCGATCTTGGCCAGGGCCTGGGCGCAGAGGTCGTAGTGGTGGCAGGCCAACCGCCCCTCGCGGGCCACGAGCGGGCTGCGGTCCTCCCAGCCCTCGAGCTCGGGCAGGTAGTCGCCGGGACATGTCCGCTCCACGTTGATCCCCACCCTCGCCGCGATGACGGGGAGGGCGCGGAGGAGCCGTTCATCCTCGGGAACGAGCTTGACGTCCAGGTCGATGGTGTAGGGGCGCCAGCCATAGAGCACGGCGGTGGCGCCGCCGGTGAGGTAGAGCCGCGCCTCCCTCTCCGCCTCTTCAGAGAGCGCGCGCAGGAACTCCCGGATCCGATCTCCGTCCGCTAGTTGGCCCATGCGGCCGCCCGCTCGAAGCTGACGAGCGTCCCCAGGAGGTCGTTGTACCGCGTGTGCGCCCCCTCGGAGTCCAGTTTCCGTAGCCGCTCGTAGAGGCGGAACTCGGGGGTGGGAAAGGGGGAGGGCACGTCGAGGCCGAGCCGGCGCAGGCGCGGGGCGCCGATGGAGACCACGAGGGCGGGTACCGACTCGACACCCCGCTTCAAATCCTCGAGGCCTTCCTGAATGAGGTCGCTCCCGGGAAGGCCCGCGCCCGGTCCCGCGCCGCCCCCGCCCAGGACAGGGGCGGCCCCGACCCGGGCTCGCGCCGCGTCCAGAGCGGCCCGGACGGCGTCGGGGGCGGTCCCCCCCGGTGCGGCTTTCGTGCGCACGACCTGCTCGGGATCGAAGAGGGCGGGAAGGCGCGCCGCCACCGCCGGGGCCTGGGCGGGGAGGGCGCGGGCGGCTGCCTCCCGGAGCGTGGTCCCCGCTCTCTGCGCCTCCGCCACCAGCGAGCCCACGAGGGCATGGGCGCGGCGAAACGGCATGCCCTCCCGGGCCAGGGCGACGGCCAGGCCCGCGGCCATCATCTCCTCGCTCTGGGCCGCCCTCCGCATGGCTTCCGCGACGAGGCCCAGGCCGGAGACAACGCCCTTCATCACTGCGAGCGAGGCGGCGGCGGTGTCGGCGGCGTCGAAGACCGCCTCTTTGTCCTCCTGGAGGTCCTTCTGGTAGCCGGCGGGGAGCCCCTTCATCAAGGTGAGCAGCCGCAGCAGGTCGCCGTCCACGCGGGCGGCCTTGCCGCGCACGAGCTCCAAGGCGTCGGGGTTCTTCTTCTGGGGCATGAGGCTGGAGCCGGTGGTGAAGGCCTCGGGCAGGGTGAGGAAGCCGTACCCGGGCCCGGAGAAGGCGATCAGGTCCTCGGCCAGCCGCGCCAGGTGGGTTTGGAGCTGGGCACAAGCGAAAACAAACTCCGCCGCGAAATCGCGGTCCATGACCGCGTCGAGGGCGTTGGCGGAGACGGCGGCAAAGCCGAGATCGCGGGCCAGGGCCTCCCGGTCGAGGGGAAGGGCCGTGCCGGCGAGGGCCCCCGAGCCCAGGGGGAGCACATCCACGCGCCCGCGCGCGTCGCGCAGGCGCTCGTGGTCCCGCACCAGGGCCCAGGCATGGGCGGCGGCCAGGTGGCCGAAGGTGATCGGCTCCGCGGCCCGGGTGTGGGTGTAGCCTGGCATGACCGTCTCGGCCCCCGCACGTCCCTTCTCCACCAGAGCGGTCACCAGGGCCGAGGTCCCCCCGAGGAGGCGGTCGATCGCGGTGCGGGTCCAGAGGCGGAGGGCGGTGACCGCCTGCTCGTTCCGGCTGCGGCCGAGGTGGGCCTGGCCGGCCAGGTCGCCCACGATCTCGGAGAGCCTGGTTTCCACGAAGCTATGCACGTCCTCGGCATCGATTTCCGAGTAGGCCGGGTCGGCAAGCGCCTTTTGGAGGACCTGCTGAAGCCCCGCCTCCAGGGCCCGCGCGGAGTCGGGGGGGAGGGCCCCGCATCGCTCCAAGGCGCGAACGTAGGCCTGAGAGGCGGCGATCTCCTCCGCGAGCAGGCGCCGGTCGAAGGGGAAGGAGCGGTTGAACTCCCAGAAGACAGCGTCGGGATCGCCCGCGTAATTGCCGCCCCAGAGCTTCACGAGGGGAGCCCGGCCCCAGCGGCGAGCGCCGTCCTAGCTGCGATAGTGCGCATTGATGTCCACGTAGCCATGGGAGAGGTCGCAGGTCCAGATCCAGCCCACCGCCCGTCCCGCGTGCAGGCCCACGCGGATGCGGACGGGGTCTTCGGAGAAGGCCCGCCGGGCCGCCTCCTCATCATAGGGGCGGGCCCGCCCGCCCTCCGCCACCCACACATCGCCGAGCCAGAGGTCCACTCGCCCCATGTCGACATCCACCCCCGCGCGCCCCACCGCGGCCAGGACGCGGCCCCAATTGGGATCACCGCCGTTTAGGGCGGTCTTCACGAGCGGTGACTCCGCCACCGTGCGGGCAATGCGGTCGGCTTCCGCCTCCAGCCGGGCCCCCTCCACCCGCACCTCCGCCACGCGGGTGGCCCCCTCGCCGTCGCGCACGATCAGGCGCGCGACCCGGCGCGCGGCCTCGACGAGAGCGCCCCGGAAGAAATCGTAGTCCGGGCCCTCCTCGAGGATGGCTCGGGCGGGCAAGGCGCCGCTGGCCAGGACGAGCGCCATGTCGTTGGTGGAGGTGTCGCCGTCCACCGTGATCCGGTTCAGGCTCTCTCCCACCGCCTCCCGCAAGGCCCCGCGCAGGAGCGGAGGGGCCACCTCGGCGTCGGTGGTGAAGAAGGCGAGGAGGGTGGCCAGGTTGGGGGCGATCATTCCCGAGCCCTTGGCCATGGCCCCGATGCGCGCGGTCGCCCCCCCCAGGGGGAACTCCACCACCACCTCCTTGGGGTGGGTGTCGGTGGTGAGGATGGCTCGGGCCGCGGCCGCCCCCCCTTCCCGCGAGAGCTCGGGAACCGCGCTCGCGATCCCCGCCCGCACCTTTTGCATGGGCAGGTTCACCCCGATCACGCCCGTGGAGGCGACCACCACTTCCTCGGGCCGGCCCCCGATCTCGCGGGCGAGAAGAGCGGCCGTCTCGCGCGCATCGCGAAGCCCCTGCTCGCCCGTGCCCGCGTTGGCGCCGCCTGCGTTCACCACCACCCCCCGCGCCTGCCCGGAGGCGAGGTGCTCGCGGGAGACGATGACGGGCGCGGCCTGGGCCAGGTTCTGGGTGAACACGGCCGCGGCCGCGCATCCCCGGTCGGCCACAATCAGGGCCAGGTCCAGGCCCTGGGGCTTGATGCCGGCGGCGATGGCCGCGGCTCGGAAGCCCAGGGGGGCGGTGACGCCGGTGGTCATCGCTTGGCTTCTACCGCGGACCGGGGAAGGCGCTCCCTGAGGGCTTCCGTCTTCGCGTCGCCGGCAGCGCGCTCGCGGGTCAGGGCCCGCACCCGCTCGGGCAGGCCGAAGAGGCGGATGAAACCCTCCGCATCCTTGTGGTCGTAGGCCATGCCGGTCCCGAAAGTGGCCAGATCCTGGCGGTAGAGACTGCGGGGAGAACGGCGGCCGATGGCCTCCGCCCGCCCCTTGAAGAGGCGCACCCTCACCTCCCCCGTCACTTCCACCTCCGTCTCGTCCACGAAGGCGGCCAGGGCCTCCCGGAGGGTCGAGAACCAGAGCCCGTCGTAGATGAGCTGCGCGTAGCGCACGGAGACGGACTGCTTGAAGTGGAGGGTGTCGCGGTCGAGGACCAGGCGCTCCAGCTCCCGATGGGCGAGGTGGAGCACGGTGCCGGCGGGGGTCTCGTAGACGCCCCGAGACTTGATCCCCACCAGCCGGTTCTCCACCAGGTCCAACCGGCCCACCCCGTGGGCCCCGGCCAGGCGGTTCAGGGCCTCCACGAGCGCGACCGGTCCCAGCCGCTGGCCGTCCAGGCCCACGGGCACCCCCTGCTCGAAGGCGAGGGTCACGACCTGGGGACGGTCGGGGGCGTCCTCCGGATCCACCGTCAGCTTGAACATTTCCTTGCGGGGGGCGTCCCAGGTGTCCTCCAAGTTGCCGCCCTCGTGGGAGAGATGCCAGAGGTTGCCGTCCCGACTGAAGAGGTCCTTGGGGGTCTGGTCGACGGGTACCCCGTGGGTGGCCGCGTAGGCGAGGGCGTCCTCGCGGGAGCGGATCGTCCATTCCCGCCAGGGAGCGATGACCTTGAGGTGGGGAGCGAAGGCGCCGTAGGTCACTTCGAATCGAACCTGGTCGTTGCCTTTGCCGGTGGCGCCGTGGGCGAGGGCGTCCGCCCCGGTGGCGAGCGCGGTCTGCACCTGGCGGTAGGCCAGGAGGGGCCGGGCAAGGGCGGTGCCGAGCAGGTAGTTGTCCTCGTAGACGGCGCCCGCGGCCAGGGCCTTGAAGGCGAAGTCCCGCACAAACTCCTCGCGCAGGTCTTCGACCACGCACCTTGAAGCTCCCGTGGCCAGGGCCTTGCGCTCCACCGCCTCGAGGTCGTCCCCCTGGCCGACATCCCCGCAGTAGGCGATGATCTCCGCGCCTCCGTAGGTCTCTTTGATCCAGGGGATGATGATGGAGGTGTCCAGACCCCCCGAGTACGCCAGCACCACCTTCTTGACCGTGCTCATTTCCGGGGCGCTCCTTCCGCGAGGCCGATTGGGGCTTCTCTCTTTTGATCGACGCTCAGCACCGGTTGAGCGTCCTTGGTCACGGCCCGCACCATGGCCGTCTCGTCGCAGCAGAGGTTCAGGGGGCAGGCCTTGCAATCGGTGACCAGCTTGTCCAGGAACTGCTCGCGGCGCGTGACTTGGAAGCCCAGGTTCAGGAAGAAGGGAACCCGCCTGGTCAGGGCCAGGACTTGCAAGAAGCCGCGCTCGCTCGCCCAGGCGAACAACCGCTCGGCGATGGCGTGGCCGATCCCGCGCCCGACCTGGTCCTCGCGCACGGCCAGCGAGCGCAGCTCGCCCAGTCCGGGGCCGAGCTCGGTGAGGGCGCCGCAGCCCGCCACCCCCCCGTCCACCTCCGCCACCAGGAAGTCACCCAGGCGTGCCCGCAGCGATTCCTCGCTGCGGCGCAGAAGGAGCCCCCGGTCCGCATAGCCGTTGATGAGGTCCAGCAGGACCGCCACGTCCCTCTCCTCCGCCCTACGCAGCCGCACCTGCACCTCCCTCGAGAACCGCCTCCAGGGCGGTCAGGAACACCCGAATATCCCCGCCCCCGATCGCGAGCGGAGGCAGGAGTCGCAGCACGTTGTCCCCGGCCTTGGTCGCGAGCACGCCCCGCTCACGGAGCCCCTTCAGGACCGGCCGGACCTCGCCCTTGAACTCCACCCCCAGCATGAGGCCGAGGCCGCGCACCTCGGCCACAACCGGGAAGCGGCGGGCCAGCCGTTTGAGGCCCCGGCGAAGGGCGGCGCCTTTCTTCTCCACCTTCTCCAGGAACCCGGGGGTGGTGATGCGGTCGAGCACGGCCAGGGCGGCCGCCGCCACCACGGGGTTGCCGCCAAAGGTGCTGCCGTGATCGCCCACTTGAATGGCGCCCGCGAGGTCCTGGCGCAGGAGAACCGCGCCTATGGGCAGGCCGCCCCCCAGGGGCTTGGCCAGGGTGAGGATGTCGGGGGTGATTCCGGCGTGCTGGTAGGCGAAGAGCCGCCCCGTCCGGCCGAGTCCGCACTGCACCTCGTCCGCCACCAGGAGGGCCCCCCGCTCGCGGCAGAGGTCGGCCAGGCCGCGCAGGAACTCCGGGGGGGCGGCCCGCACCCCGCCCTCGCCCTGCACGGGCTCGATCATGACGGCCGCCGTCTTCCCTCCGATCGCGGCCGCGGCCGCGGCCAGATCGTTCCAGGGGCAGAAGCGGACGCCGGGGAGGAGGGGCTCGAACGGCTCGCGGTACTTGGCGGTCCAGGTGACGGAGAGCGAGCCCAGGGTCCGGCCATGGAACCCGCGCTCGAAGGCCACCAGCTCGCTGCGCCCCGTGGGCTTCCCGATGCGCCGGGCGAACTTGATGGCCCCCTCCGCCGCCTCCGTCCCCGAGTTGCAGAAGAAGGCGCGGGCGGGGAAGGCCAGCGAGACCAGGCGCTCGGCGAGGGCCGCGCCGGGCTCGGTGTGGAAGAGGTTGCTGGCGTGGATGAGCCGGCCTGCCTGCTGGCGGATGGCGGCCACCACCCGCCGGTCGCCGTAGCCGAGCCCGTTCACGCCGATGCCGGCGGCAAAGTCCAGGTAGCTCCGCCCCTCCTTGTCGAAGAGCCGGGCGCCCTTGCCGGAGACGAGGACGAGGTCGCGCTCGTAGACGGGAAGCAGCGCGCTCACGCCTGCCCTCCTGGGCCGGCCGTGATGCGGGTGCCCGGGAAGCCCCCCGTGAGCCGGGCCCGGCCGGCGACCACGACCTCCGGGATCCCGGCCTGAACGGCCTCGAGCGCCACGCTCACCTTTAGAGCCATCCCTCCCCCAATCGTACCCTCCTCGATCCGGCGCCGGGCCTCCCCCGCGGTAAGGGACGCCACCGGGGCGTCCCCCAGGAGGACCCCGTCCACATCCGAGAGGTAGACGAGGATGCTCGCGCCGAGGGCGAGGGCGAGGCCGAGCGCGGCCTCGTCCGCGTTGACGTTGACCGACTCCCCCAAGGGACCGGAAGATACGGGGGAAACCACGGGCAGGAACCCGGCCCGCCAGAGGGCGAGCACGGGCCCGGGGTTCACGCACTCCGGTGTTCCGACCCGCCCCAGCCCCGGCTCCAGCCGCGCCCGAATGAGCCCGCCATCCCGCCCGGAGAGCCCGACCGCGGCCACCCCCGCCCCCATCAAGCCTGAAGCCAAGGCCTTGTTCACGACCCCGGACAGCACCATCTCCACTACCTCCATGGCCGCGGGCGAGGTCTCCCGGCGGCCCCCCACGAAGCGTGACTCGATCGAGAGCGCCCGCAGCAGCCGGTCCACGTGGCGACCGCCCCCGTGCACCACGAGGGCGTCTCCGCCCCCGTTCTTGAGCTCGGCGGCCAGGGGCTTCATGAGACCCGGGTCCTCGAGCGCGGGCCCTCCCACCTTGTAGACCCGGGCGCCCGTCAAGGGCCCTCTCCCCCCGGCAGGCCCGCCCCCTCCGGCCAGCCCAGGGCCAGGTTCAGGTTCTGGATGGCCTGGCCGGCGGCTCCCTTGACCAGGTTGTCGAGGGCGGAGAAAACCACCGCCCGCCCGGGGGCGCCCGCATGCACGGAGATCCGACAGTCGTTCGTCCCCACCACCTCCGACAGCCGGGGCGGCCCCCCCTCCATCACGCGCACGAAGGGCGAGCCCGCGTAGAAGGCGCGCAGGGCGCCCGCGAGCTCGCCGGGAGCAGCCCCCGTCTTCACATAGATCGCGGAGAGGATGCCCCGCTTCACGGGCAGGAGGTGCGGGCAGAACGTCAGGGGAACCGCCCGCCCCACCCGGTCCTCGAGCACCGCCTCCATCTCCCCCACATGGCGGTGGGTCCGGCCGGGGGCGTAGGCGGAGAGGTTGTCCGCCAGCTCACAAAAGAGAAGGTCCTCGCGCAGCGTGCGGCCCGCGCCGGTGGCCCCGCTCTTGGCGTCCACCACCACATCGTCCTCCACCAGCCTCTCGCGCAGGAGGGGTAGGAGGGGCAGGAGGACGGAGGTCGCGTAGCAGCCGGGGTTGGAGATGAGGCGGGCGCCGCGGATGCGGTCACGGTAGATCTCGGGGAGCCCGTAGGGCGCCCTCCCGAGAAGGTCGGGGGCGGGATGTTCGTGGCCGTACCAGGCTCGGTAGGCGGCGGCCGTGGGCAGGCGCAGAGCGCCGGAGAGATCCACGACCACGGCCGCGGGCCGGGCCCTCTGGAGCCGGGCCGCGAAGCTCGCGGCCACCTCGTGGGGGAGGGCGAGAAAGTAGGCGCCCGCTTCGCGTTCCAGGCCCGCCTCGTGGGCAAGATGGCCGTGGCCGGAGCCGGTCGTGAAGCGGACCTTGGCTTCAGGATGCGCGGCCAGGAGGCGCACGAGCTCCCGCCCGCTGTAGCCCGTGGCCCCGAAAACGCCTACGTCCATCCCCACTCCTACCCCCCGTCCCCCCAAACCCTACCCATCGCGGCGCCTCGCCTCCCGCAAAAGAAAAAACCCACTGGAGCAGCGGCTCCAGCGGGTCTCAAGGTCGGTTCGTCGTTTCGAGCGAACTAGACCGCGGCCACCCGCCGGACACACGGGGCTCGCCTCACGCGGGCCGCGGGTCGCTCGGCAGGGGGCAGCAACATCACAATAAGGAATGATACGCGCCCCAGGGCCCGTGTCAAGATGCGTTTTCCGGCTTTTCCGTGGTGCGGCCCGCGGGGGTAGCATAGAGCTCCGGCTACGAGGTGATTTCATGTCTGAGACCGTGACCGCTCCCCGCGGCCTTCCCCTCACCGACCTCTCCGAAGACGAGGCGATGTTCCGGGACCAGGTCCGCCAGTTTGCGGAGGAGAAGGTCCGACCCCTGGTTTCCCGGATGGACCGGGAGGCGCAGATCCCCCGCGAGCTCATCGACGCCTGCTTCGACCTCGGGATCATGGGAATCGAGGTCCCCGAGCCCCACGGGGGCGCGGGGGCGACCTTCTTCATGTCCATCCTGGTCGTGGAGGAGCTGGCCCGGGTCGACGCCTCCCTAGCCGTGCTCGTGGACGTCCAGAACACCCTCGTGAACAACGCCCTCCTGCGCTGGGGGACGGAGGACCAGAAGGCCCGCTATTTCCCGCACCTGGCCTCGAAGTGGGTGGGGGCCTACGCCCTCTCCGAGGCTGGCTCTGGCTCCGATGCCTTCGGCCTCGCCTGTCGGGCTTGGGACAAGGGCGACCACTACGAGCTGACCGGGCGCAAGCTCTGGATCACCAACGCCGCGGAGGCGGAGTTGTTCATCGTGATGGCCACCCTGGACCCCGCCCAGGGCTACAAGGGGATCACCAGCTTCCTGGTGGAACGTTCCTTCCCCGGCTTCGCGGTGGGCAAGAAGGAGGACAAGCTCGGCATCCGCGCCTCCTCCACCTGCGAGTTGATCCTGGAGGGCTGCCGGGTCCCGAAGCAGAACCTGCTGGGGGAGCCGGGCAAGGGCTACCGGATCGCGATCGAGACCTTGAACGAGGGCCGAATCGGCATCGGGGCCCAGATGGTGGGGGTGGCCCAGGGCTCCTTCGAGCACGGGCTGAAGTACGCCCAGGAGCGCCGGCAGTTCGGCAAGCCCATCGCCGAGTTCCAGGCCGTGCAGTTCCAGCTCGCCGACCTCGCCACCCAGATCGAGGCCGCCCGCCTCCTCACCTACAACGCGGCCCGGCTGCGCGACCGGGGCGCCCCCTTCGTGAAGGAGGCCGCCATGGCCAAGCTCTTCGCCTCTCGCGCCGCCGAGGAGGTCACCTCCAAGGTCATCGAGGTCTACGGCGGCTACGGATTTACGCGCGAGTACCCGGTGGAGAAGTATTTCCGCGACCAGAAGGTGGGCCAGATCTACGAGGGGACCACCAACATGCAGCTGATGGTGATCGCCAAGCAGATCCTGGGAAGGATGTAACTCGGACGTATCGCCCGCCCCGTCCGTCGAGGTCCCCGGGGCTCGGCCCAAAGTCGATCCCCTTTGTCTCCTGCAGGGGGAGCCGGCGAGACTTCGAAGTGCGGGCGGCGGCGGGAGCCTTCCCGCCCGCCGCCCCGCCCGCTCGAATCAGACCAGGGGCTGGTCGGCCGTGAACGTGAACCGGAAGGTGTGTTTCCAGCCCGGGAGCACCTCCACCGTCCGGTCGTACGTGACCGTGATCTGGCGGCTCGTATCCGTGGTGCTGATCTTGAAGTTCTGCTGCCGGATGTAGTCGTAGAGCCGCCGCTCGCGCACCTCCTTCATGAGGAGGTCCATGATCCTCTCGTCGGTGGGGGCCTTGTAGCGGGGGGTGCGCGCGATCTCGTTGACCTTGTCCGTGAACCCGTAGTGGTCGATGTAAGCGGGGCCGACGTTCCAGGCGGCGTAGGCGAAGGCCACGAGGGCGGCCAGGGTGAGAAGGGTCCCCAACCTGCCCTCGCCTCTTTCGTTCCTCATCTTCATGTCAGTCCTCTCGGCCACGACGCGGCCGTTAGCGGATCAGATGGAAGAAGCGGTTGCCGCGCGTCTTCCAGATCGCAAGCAGGGTGTCGCTCACCCATTCCCACAGCCCGGTGCGATGAAATTCCTCGCGGGAGGCTTCGTAGGACCAGTAGACGAGCAAGGCCCGGCCCTTGAGCTGATCCCGGGGGAGGAATCCCCAGAAGCGGCTGTCCCGGCTGTTGTCGCGGTTGTCCCCCATCACGAAGAGCTCGCCGGGGGGGACCACTCTCGGACCGTAGTTGTCGCGGCCGTCTTCCCCCCTTAGCCCGTACTCGGGGTCGTCGCGGCGGAGGGGGGGCTGCAGGAAGTGCACGTAGGCCTCGTCCAGGGGTCGGTCGTTGATGTAGACCTTCTTGTCCCGGATCTCGACCTTCTCCCCGGGCAGGCCGATCACGCGCTTGATGAAGTCGCGGGTCGGATCCTCGGGGAACTTGAAGACCACCACGTGGCCCCGCTGGATTTCCTTCTTGCCCAGGAGGAGAGACTCCCAGCGCCCCCAGGAGGGAGAGTAGACGAGCTTGTTGACGAGCAGGTGGTCCCCGATCAAGAGGTTTTTTTCCATGGAGCCGGTGGGGATCTTGAAGGCCTGCACGGCAAAGGTGCGGATGAAAAGGGCCAGGATGACGGCCACCACCACCGACTCCAGGTACTCGCGGGGCACCGATTTCTTGGCGGACCCTTCCTTCTCGGCCATTGCCTGGATATTCTAGCCGAAACCGCTCAATCGACGCGCAACACGGCCAGGAAGGCCTCCTGGGGAATGTCCACCCGACCCACACGCTTCATGCGCTTCTTGCCCTCCTTCTGCTTCTCCAGGAGCTTGCGCTTGCGGGTGATGTCCCCCCCGTAGCACTTGGCGAGAACGTTCTTGCGCAAGGCCTTGACCGTCTCCCGCGCGATGACCCGGGAGCCAATGGCGGCCTGGATGGCCACCTCGAACATCTGGCGGGGGATCATGGCCCGCATCTTGTCCACCAGGCTCTTGCCCCGCGCGTAGGCCATGTCCTTGTGGACGATCAGGGAAAGGGCGTCCACCGGCTCCGCGTTGACGAGCACGTCCAGCTTGACGAGGGGCGAGGTCCAGTAACCGGTCAACTGGTAGTCGAGGGAGGCGTAGCCCCGGGAAGCGGATTTCAAGCGGTCGTAGAAGTCGAGGAGGATCTCGTTGAAGGGGAGCTCGTAAGTGATCATGACCCGGGTGGTTGTGATGTATTGGAGCCCCTTCTGCACCCCCCGTTTCTCCTCGCAGAGCTTCAGGATGGGCCCCACGAACTCGTCCCCGGTGAGGATGATGGCGGTAATGATGGGCTCCTCGATGGCCTCGATGGAGCTGGGGTTGGGCAGCTTGGCCGGGGAGTCGATCTCCAGGACCTCCCCGTTCGAGCAGAGCACGCGGTAGCGCACGGAAGGGGCCGTGACCAGGAGCTCGAGGTTGAACTCGCGCTCCAGCCTCTCCTGCACGATCTCCATGTGGAGCAAGCCCAGGAAACCGCAGCGGAAGCCGAAGCCGAGGGCGGTGGAGGTCTCGGGCTCGTAGAAAAAGGAGGAATCGTTGAGGCGCAGCTTCTCGAGGGCGTCCCTGAGCTCCGCGTACTGGTCGGCGTCCACCGGGTAGAGGCCGGCAAAGACCATCGGCTTCACCTCCGAGAAGCCCGGCAGCGGCTCCGCCGCCGGCCGCTTCTCCTCGGTTAGGGTGTCGCCGATTTTGGTGTCGGATATCTTCTTGATCCCCGCCACCACGAAGCCCACCTCGCCTGCGGCCAAGCCGTCCACCCTCAGCGGCTTGGGCGTGAACACGCCCAGCTGCTCCACGTCGTAGGTGCCGCCCGAGGCCATGAGCCGGACCTTCATTCCGGGAGCCAGGCGCCCGTCCACGACGTAGACCAGGATCACCACCCCCCGGTACTGGTCGAACCAGGAGTCGAACACAAGGGCCCGCAAGGGCTCCTCGAGCCTGCCTTTCGGGGAGGGGACCCGGCTGACGATGGCCTCCAGGATCTCGTCGATCCCGACCCCTTGCTTGGCGGAGGCCAGGATGGCGTGGGAAGCGTCGATGCCGATGATGTTCTCGATCTGCTCCCGGGCCCGCTCCGGCTCCGCCCCCGGCAGGTCGATCTTGTTGAGCACGGGGATGATCTCGAGGCCGGCGTCCACGGCCAGATGTGCGTTGGCCAGGGTCTGGGCCTCGACCCCCTGGCTCGCGTCCACCACCAGGAGCGCGCCCTGGCAGGCGGCCAGGCTGCGGCTCACCTCGTAGGAGAAGTCCACGTGCCCGGGGGTGTCCACCAGGTTCAGGACGTAGTCGTTCCCGTCCCGGGCCTTGTACTCGAGACGCACCGAGTGCTGCTTGATGGTGATGCCCCGCTCGCGCTCCAGGTCCATGGAGTCCAGGAACTGCTCCGTCATCTCCCGCGAGGTCAAGGCCCCGGTCCGCTCCATCAGGCGGTCGGAGAGGGTGGTCTTGCCGTGGTCGATGTGGGCGATGATGGAGAAATTCCGGATGCGGGCCAGATCGGTCATTGGCGCCTCAGCCCTCCGCCCGGCCCACCACGACCAGGTCCAGCTTGACGCCGCCAAAGAAGAAGCCCCGGCCCTTCTCGTCCAGGCGCCAGGTGGCGTTGTAGCGAACGAGGCGGTCGGCCAGGGCCTTGATGAGCTTCCGGGCCCCCTCCTGCAGGGGCTCCGCCTCGGGGCAGGCCACCACCAGAACGATGCGGCCGTTCATGAAAGCCAGGAAGAACTCGTCGTCTCCCACCCCTTCGCGCGGGGTCCAGGCCGCGAAGAGGTCCTCCATGGGCTCCCCGGAGGCCAGGGAGGTGGGGATGCGGAAGAGAGCCGCGCTCCGCTGCTCCAGGAAGCGGCGAAGCACCCAGGGCCCGGCGTCGGGATCCGCGCTCTCGAAGACGATCCCTTTGGGCTCTAGCAAGCAGGCGTAGGGACCGTCCGCCAAGCGGCGGATCGACTGGAGTAGGCCTCCGATCTCGGAGGCCAGGCGCTCCTTTGACTCGAACACTAGAGTCCCAGCCCGTTCAGGCCGACCATGGCCACGCGGGCCGCCCCCACCACCCCCGCGTCGCCGGCCAGGTCCGCGAGCCGGAAGGAGCAGTCTGCGAAGACCTTGGGCCAGCAGCGCCCGCGGGTCTGCTCCACGACCCGGTCGAGCAGGAAGGGCCCCGCGGCCGCGACCCCGCCCCCCACGACCACGCGCTCTACGTTGAGGAGGTTGAGGGCGCCGCCCAGGGCTTGGCCGAGGGCCCGGGCCGTCTCCTCCACGACCTCGAGGGCGACGGCGTCCCCCGCCCGCGCGGCTTCCACGATGGCGGCGGGCTCCAGGGCCTTCCCGGCCAGGGTGGAGGTCGAGGAGCGCAGCTTCTCCTCCGCCCGGCGGGCCCAGCCCCGGCGGCCGGCGATGGTCTCGAGGCACCCCCGCGAGCCGCAGCCGCAGGGGACCCCCCCGGGATCGAGCTGCATGTGGCCGATCTCGCCCGAGTAGCCGCTGTGGCCGGTCCAGAGGCGGCCCCGGAGGATCACCGCTCCCCCCACCCCCGTGCCCAGGGTCACGAAGAGCACGCTCTCCGCGTCCCGCCCCGCCCCCAACCAGGCCTCGGCCAGGCCGGCGGCGTTGGCGTCGTTCTCGAGAAAGGCCGGCCGACCCATCCGCTTCGTCAACTCCTCTCCGAGCGGCATCCCCTCGAGCTGGGAGAGGGCGGGAAGGTTGGGAACCCCCCGCACCCGCGAGGTGGCATGGTCAACGATCCCGGGCAGGCCCACCCCCACCGCGCGCAGGGGGGCCCCCCCTCCCAGCCGCTCCACTGCCTTCGCCATCTGCTCGAGTAGCTTGTCCGCGGAGTCGTGGGCGATGGGCTCGTGGATCCGTGCCTCCACCCGGCCCGCCCCATCGATCCGGGCCCCCTTGAGGAACGTTCCCCCCACGTCCAGCCCGACATACATGTGTTCGATCGGGGCCACAGTCCTTCGGCACTATATCGCGAAGCGCCCAAAGGGTAAACGCTCGCTCCCCTGTAGTTGAACGCCGGAGGCTTCGGTGGTAGAAACCGTGTACCGGTGCAGCCGGCGCCCCGGATTGGTGGGGCGCGGGAGGAGTGGACGATGCTCAGGAAAATCCTGGCGGTCGACGACTCCGCGCTCATCCACCAGATGTACAAGCTCTTCCTCTCCCGTTACAAGAACTGCCGGCTCGTCAGCGCCATGAATGGGCTCGAGGCCCTCGACAAGCTGGCCCAGGAGGAGGGGATCGACCTCATTCTCCTGGACATCAACATGCCGGTCATGAACGGCCTCGAGTTCCTGCAGCGCGTCCAGAAGGAGCCCGCCTACCAGGCGATCCCGATCATCATCATCTCGACCGAAGGCAAGGAAGAGGACACCATCCGCGGCCTCAAGATGGGGGCCAAGGGCTACGTCAAGAAACCCTTCCAGGCTTCAGAGCTGCACGGCCTCATCGAGAAGATCACGGCGGAGTAGGAGGCTCTGTGGGGGACTTCCAGGTCTCCGCCGAGCTTCTGAACATCTTCCTCGAAGATGCGCGCGGGCATCTGGAGGCCCTCGACCGCGGCCTCCTCGGCCTGGAGCGGGAGGGGCTGGACCCGGAGACCATGACGGGCCTGCTCGGCCCTCTGCACACCCTGAAGGGCAACAGCGGAATGCTGGGCTTCTCGGGGATCAAGGACTACGTGCACCGCCTGGAGGATGTCCTGGGGCGGATGCGCGACGGGCAGCTCGACCTCTCCCCCGTCCTCTTCGACCGGCTCTTCGCGGGGGCGAGCGCGCTCCGCGACGCGGTGGAGAAGGCCTGCCAGCAGTCGCGGGAGGTGCGCGACCTCTCCCCGGAGCAGGCCGCCCTCGACGCCCTGCTGAAAGCGGGCCCCACCGCCCCCGCCGCCGCTCCCGTGGCCCGCCGGGCCGCGGTGGACACCCAGCACGTGGCCGCGCGCTCCAACATGGTGAGGGTGGACTTTGCCCAGCTCGACCACTTGCTGAACCTGGTCGGGGAGCTGGTGGTGTACCGCACCAAGCTCCAGGAGGTGGGCAAGGAGGCGGCCTCCCTCCTGCCCGGCCAGGAAGTGGGCCGGAGCCTCCTGGACACCGTCCACCAGATCACGGGGGTGAGCTCCCAGCTCCAGGAGACGATCATGGACATCCGGATGCTGCCCATGCGCCACGTCTTCGAGCGCTTCCCCCGCCTGGTCCGGGACCTGGCCCGCCAGCAGGGAAAGGAGATCGAGCTGATCCTGGAAGGCGAGGAGACCCGGGTGGACAAGGCCATCATTGACGAGGTCGGGGAGCCCCTGGTCCACATGATCCGGAACAGCGTGGACCACGGGATCGAGACCCCGGCCCGGCGGGTGGCCAAGGGCAAGACCGCCACCGGAACCATCCTGCTCTCCGCCGCCCAGGAGTCCAACCAGGTCGTCATAACCATCATGGACGACGGGGCGGGCATCGATGCCGCCCAGGTCCGGGGCAAGGCGGTGGCGCGCGGCCTGATCAAAGCCGACGAGAACCTGTCCGACCGGGAAGTGGTGCAGCTCATCTTCGCGGAGGGCCTCTCCACCGCGGAGGCGGTGACCGATCTCTCCGGACGGGGGGTGGGGCTGGACGTGGTGGTCAAGTCCATCGAGCGCCTGAACGGCCTGGTGGAGGCGGAGACCGTCCCCGGCGTGGGGACCAAGTTCATCATCCAGCTCCCCTTGACCCTGGCCATCATCTCCGCCCTCATGGTCGAGGTGGGCGGGCGCACCTACGCCATCCCCTTGGGCTCGGTGGTGGAGAGCCTCAAGTTCCGGCCCGAGGACGTCACGCGCATGAACGGCCGCGACACCCTGCGGCTGCGGGAGAGGATCATCCCCCTCTCCCACCTGGCCGAGCTCTTCGGCCAGACGGGGGGGGCGGGTCGGGAGGGCGGCTACGCGGTGATCCTGGGCCGCGGTGAGAAGCGGCTGGGCCTGGCCGTGGACCGGCTCCAGGGGCAGCAGGAGGTGGTCATCAAGGCCCTGGACCCCACGGTCACGAGCGTCACCTTCGCGGTGGCGGGCGCCACTATCCTCGGGGACGGTCGCGTGGTTCTCATCCTGGACGTGGCCGCCCTCTTCGAGGGCAAGCGCAAGATGGCCCTCGGCGGCGCCGCCGCCCTGGCCGGGGGCTCCTGAGATGTACGAGGCTTACTACGGGCTGCGCGAGAAGCCCTTCCGCAAGACCCCCGACCCCCGCTACCTTTTCCTCAACGAGGTCTACGAGGAGGCGCTGGAGCAGCTGCTCTTTGCGGTGGAAGAGATGGAGCTGGCCCTGCTCACGGGCGAGGTGGGAGCGGGCAAGACGCTCCTCTCGCGGGCCCTCGTGGACCGGGTGGGGGAGCGCTACGAGGTGGGGATGATCCTCAACCCCCGGCTCACGCCCCGCCAGTTCCTGCGCACGGTGGCGGGGGAGCTGGGGGTGGCCTCCCCCCGCTTCTATGCCAGCGATCTCCTGGAGCAGATCCACGAGCGCCTCCTGACCCTGGAGCGGGAGGGCCGGGCCGCCCTCCTGATCCTGGACGAGGCCCACCTCATCCCCGGCAAGCCCACCTTCGAGGAGATCCGGCTCCTCACCAACTTCCAGCTCGACGACCGGAACCTGATCGCGGTGGTGCTGGTGGGCCAGACCGAGCTGCGCGACCGCTTGCGGCATCCCGCCTATCGGGCCCTGACCCAGAGGATCGGGGCCCAGTTCCACCTCACGCCCCTCTCCGCCGGGGATAGCCTCGCCTACCTAAAGCACCGCCTGGGGGTGGCGGGGGCGACGCGGCCCCTCTTCACCGACCACGCCCTCAACCGGCTTCACGAGGCCGCGGGGGGGATCCCGCGGGTCCTGAACCACCTGGCCACCCAGGCCCTGCTGGAGGGGATGGGACGGGGCGCGAGCCTCATCGACGAAGAGGTCGTGGCCGCAGTGACGGCGAACCAGGATTTCCTCGTGGCGGTGGGACGGTAATGGGCCGCATGTCCGAGGCTCGGAAGCGGGCGCGCCGCGCGGACGGCACGGGCCCCACGCCCCCCCCGGATGCGCAGGAGCCGGCCGGCGCCGCCCCCCCCGAACATTCCCCCGCTCCCCCCCCGGAGGAGATGGTCTTCCCCTCCGAGGCTCCCCCCGCCCCCTCCCATGCGCGGATCGAGCTGCCTCCCTCCGGGCTGGCCGCGGACATCCTGGCCCGGGAGGACGCGGCCGCGGTGGCCGTGGAGTCGGAGCCCTCGTCCCCCGAGCCCGCCCCCGCCGGGGCGGCCCGGGCCCACAGCGTCTCATTCTTCGCCGCCCCCGTCCGCGAGGAGCGGGCCGCGGCCGAGGCCACCGAGCACCTCGCGACTTTTTTCCTGGATCGTGAGGAATACGGGGTCGACGTCCGACTGGTGCAGGAGATCCGGCGGGTCACGGAGATCACCTCTATGCCCCGGGCGCCGGAGTTCATCAAGGGCGTGATCAACCTCCGAGGGCGCATCATTCCCGTGGTGGACCTCAAGAAGAAGCTGGGCCTGGGCGAGGTCGACCTCGCCCCCGCCTCCCGGATCGTGGTGGTAAAGATCCGCGAGCGCCTGCTCGGCCTGCTCGTGGATGGCGCCTCCCAGGTTCTCAAGATCCCGCTCTCCAGTATCGACTCTCCCCCCGAGGAGGTGGTGGAGAAAGGCGGGGACTACATCCGGGGGGTGGCCAAGCTCGAGAGGCGGCTGATCATCCTCGTGGACCTGCTCAAGATCCTGGCCCTCGAGCTCCAGGCCGCGGGCTCGCCGGCCGGAGAGGCCTGAGGGGTTAGGATGGTAGAAGCCGCCCCGGCGGGACAACCGACTTCACAAGGAGATCCATGACGATGCCGCGACTCGCGGTGGCTCTGGCCGTGGCCTCCCTACTGTCATCCCCTCTGGGGGCGGCGGAGGTGGCGGTCCTCAAGAGCACGGAGACGCCCGCCTGGCGTCCCGCCCTGGACGCCATGCGCCGGGTCGCGGTCGGCCACAATGTGACCGAGTACGACCTGCGCGGCGACCGGACGGAGGCCGAGAAGGTGCTGGCCACCTTCAAGGGCAAGCCCCTCATCATCGTCGCCATGGGTCCCCTCGCCGCCCAGCTCGTGAAGGATCTGGCCCCCGAGAGCTCGATGGTGTACTGCATGGTCCAGGACCCGGCCAAGGCCGGCCTTCTCACCCTCCCCAACGCGGCGGGGGTGGCCTACGCCATTCCCGTCAAGAATCAGCTCGCCGCTTTCCGGATGGTCTACCCCCGGGGCGTGCGCATCGGCGTGATCTACAGCGAGGAGGGGTCCGGTCGCCTGGTGCAGGAGGCCCAAAAGGCCGCCCTGGTGGTCCGCTTGGTGATCGTGACGCGCCCGGTGACGTCGGAGAAGGAGGTCCCCCAGGCGCTGCGCGTCTTGCTCAAGGGCGACGACGCCGCGGACGCGCTCTGGATGCCTCCCGACCCCCTCCTCCTGACCACGGAGACCCGGCGCTTCCTGTTGGCCGAGACCCTGAAGGCGGGCAAGCCCGTGCTCAGCTTCTCCCCCGCCCTGGTGGTGGAGGGGGCTCTCGCCAGCAGCGGCGCCGACGTGGCTTCTATCGGCGAGCAGGTGGGGGAGCTCGTGGCCCGGCTCGCGGCGGGAGAGAAAGGCATACGCGGCACCCTCCTGGTGCCGCGGGCGGAGCTCATGATCAACAAGAAGATCGCGGAGAAGCTGCGCATCGAGATCCCGGCCGACGCCCTTCGGGCCGCGGCGCGCGTTTTCTAGGAGGGGGCATGCGTCTGAGAGTGCGATCCGTGGGCACCAAGTTGACCCTCCTCGGCGCCAGCTTCGCCATCGTGGTGGGGGCGGTGTCGGTGGTCTACGACTACATCGCCAGCCAGCGCCTCATGCGTCAGGAGATGCTCAAGCGCGGGCGCTACATCGTAGGCAACCTGGCCTACAACAGCAAATACGGGGTGCTCACCGAGGACAAGCCCCTCCTGGCCCAATTCCTGGAGGGGGCGCTCTCCGGGGGGGGAAGAGAGGCGTCGGACGTGGTGGCGGCCATGATTCGGGACCAGAAGGGCGTCATCCTCGCCCAGAAGGGCCCACCCCTTGCCGACCTGCCCCCCACCCCCGCCGCGACCTTCGAGGAGAGGGAGACCGCCACCGTCGCCGGCGAGCCCGTCATCCTCTTCCGGGCTCCGGTCACCACCGACGTCGCCAGCGGGGGAGGCGACATGGCGGCCGAGCTCGGCGTGGCCGCCACCCCCAGCGGCCCCTCCCTCAAGGGGGGGGTCGAGGTTGCCATCAGCAAGGCGGTGATGGTCGCTCAGCAGCGACGCCAGGCCCTGGAGACTCTGGGCGTGGGCAGCCTGCTCATGGCCCTGGGCCTGGGCGGGGGCTGGTACCTCCTCGGGCGCTGGTTCCGTCCCCTGAAGCACATGGCCGAGGTATCCGAGGCGGTGGCCAAAGGGGATCTCATGGAGAGCCTGACCATCCAGACCGATGACGAGATCGGTACTCTGGCCCGCGGCCTGAACGAGATGGTGGCCAACCTGCGCCGGATCGTCGACAACATCCAGGAGGCGTCGGTTCAGGTAGCCTCTTCGGCGGGAGAGATCTCGGCCAACGCCAAGCTCATCATCCAGGGGGCGCAGGGGCAGGCGCAGGCCGCGGAGGAGACGTCCACGTCCATGGAGGAGATGGCGGCCTCCATCCAGACCGTGGCCAGCAACGCCCAGAGCCTCGCCAACTACGTGGAGGAGACCAGCAGCTCCGTCACCGAGATGGGGGCCTCCATCGAGCAGGTGGCCCGCTCCAGCGCCACCCTCGCGGGCACGGTGACGGAGGCCTCGGCCACCATCGAGCAGATGACGGTCTCCATCGATCAGATGGCCAAGAATCTGGAGAGCCTGGCCGGCACCGTCAACGAGACCACCGCCACCATGGAGGACATGACAAGCTTCATCGCCTCCGTGGCCCGCAACGCCGAGGCCTTGAGCAACGCCGCCCAGCGCACGAGCCACACCGTCTCCGAGATGGCGGGGGCGGTGAACGACGTGGCCAAGATGACCATCGAGGCGGACCGGATCAGCGGCAAGGCCTCGGAGGACGCCCGCACGGGAGGGGAGGCCGTGGCCCGGACCATCGAGGGGATGAAGAGCATCTCCGACACCATGGAGAACACGGCCCGCGTGATCACGGGCCTGGGCCGGCGCTCCCAGGAGATCGGCCGCATCCTGGAGGTGATCGAGGAGATCGCGGACCAGACCAACCTCCTCGCCTTGAACGCGGCCATCGAGGCGGCCCGAGCGGGGGAGGCGGGCCGTGGCTTCGCGGTGGTGGCGGATGAGGTGCGCAAGCTCGCGGAGCGGTCGGTGGAGGCGGCCAAGGAGATAGGGGACGTGGTGCGTCAGGTCCAGCAGGAGACGGGGGACGCGGTGGAAGTCGCCAAGGCAGGAGCGGCGGAGACCAAGCAGGGGATCTTGCTCGCGGACAAGGCGGGGCTGGCCCTGCGCAGCATCATCGACTCCGTGTCCCGCTCCAGCCAGCTCATGGCCGAGATCGCGGCCGCCACCTCCAAGCAGTCCCAGGCCTCGTCGGAAGTGCTGCAGACCGTCACCCACATGACCGCCGCCACTACCCAGGTCACGAGCGCGGTGCGGGAGCAGGCGGAGGGGTCCAAGCAGATCCGCCAGGCCATGGAGAACATCAAGAGAATCATGACCCAGGCCGCGGACTCGACCAAGGAACAGGCGGCCGGCGGCCGCCAGGTGCGCCTGTCCGTGGAGAACATGAACAAGATCGCCTCCCAGGTCGGGATCGCCACCCAGGAGCAGGCGGAGGGAAGCCGCCAGATCGTCCACGCGGTGGAGAAGATGAATTCCATGACCCAGCAGGTCTCCCATGCCACCGCCGAGCAGAAGAAGGGGGGGGAGCTGGTGGTGAGGGCCATCGAGAACATCTCGGAGATCGCCCGCGACAACCTGTCCACGGTGGAGGAGATGTCCAAGGCCACCGTCAATCTGGCCCAGCAGGCGGAGAACCTGGCCAAGTTGGTCTCGGTCTTCCGCGTGCAGTGAGAAGGGGGCAGGCCGCCCTCCGGCCCTAGGGTGCCCCGAGTTTAAGGATGGACATACAGGCTGCCCTGGAGGCGCTCCGCACCGGAGAGGAGGCGGTCCGCCGCAAGGCCGTGGACGAGCTCGGGGGCTCCGGCCGTCCCGAGGCCATCCCCCCGCTCCTTCTGGCGGTGGCGGACGAGAGCTGGCCCGTGCGGCAAGCGGCCGCCGACCACCTGGCCGCGCTCTCTCTGAAGACGCTCCTGCCCGCCCTGGAAGCCGCCCTCCGCGACGACGAGAACGCGGCCTTGCGCAACGCCGCCATCGAGACCTACGTCCGGCTGGGCCCGGCGGCGGTTCCCCCCCTCCTGACCCTCCTCGGGGACGCCGACGAAGAGGTTCGCAACTTCGCGGGCGTGATGCTGGGCTCGCTGCGTGACCGGCGCGCGGTGCCGCCGCTCATCGCCGCCCTTGGCGATCCGGACGTGAACGTCCGCCACGCGGCTGCGGCCAGCCTCGGCCAAATCGGGGACCCGGAGGCGGTGCCGCCCCTGATCGAAGCCCTGAAGTCCGAGCCCTGGCTGCAGTACCCGGCGATCCATGCCCTGGGCGAGATCGCGGACCCGCGGGCGGCCCCCGCCCTTCTCGGGCTCCTGAGCGACGACTTCTTCCGGGGGCCCGCCTTGGAGGCGTTGGGGCGGCTCGCGGATCGGGAGGCCCTGCCGCGCCTCATCCCCTACCTCTACGACCCCGAGCCCGCCCTCCGCAACATGGCCATCCGGGCGGTGGTGGACATTGAGCAGCGGGCCACCGCGGAGGGGGAGAGCCTGGATCCGGAGGTTGAGGCCGCGCTCCGGCGCGAGGACCTCGTGGACCACCTGCTCTTTACCCTCGGCGACGACGATCCCTTGAACCGGCGGACCGCGGCCATCACCCTCGGCTGGCTCAAAGAGCCGCGGGCGGAGCGCCTGCTCGTGGACCTGCTCGGCCAAGCCGGTATGCAGGAGTACGTCACCCACGCCCTCGTCTCCATCGGCTTCCAGGACCGCTCCGCCTACGTCCACGGCCTGGCCCATCCCGAGGACACGGTCCGCCAGGGGACGGTGAGATGCCTGGCTTTCATCGCGCCCGCGGGGGGGATCGACCTCGTCGCGCCCCTCATCCACGATCCCTCCGCGGAGGTGCGGGCAGAAGCGGTGGTGGCCATCGGCCGCCTGGGGGACGAGGACGCGGCCATGCTGCTCTTCGAGCTCCTGGGCGACGAGAGCGAGCTGATCCAGGAGAGCGCCATGGACGCCCTGGCCCGCATGTCCCCCGGGCGGGTGGTCCCCCTCCTCCTGCAGGCCCTCTCGAGCCCGGAGGCGGCGGTGCGCATTCGTTCCGCAGAGACCTTGGGCCTCGTCCGCGATCCCTCCACCGCCCCCGCCCTCATCGCGGTTTGTCAGGATCCCCGGGAGACCGTGCGCGCGGCCGCCATCAAAGCCCTGGGGGAGGTCGAGGCCGCGGGCGTCCTCGAGCACCTGCGCCTGGCTCTCGGGGACGAGAGCAGCCTGGTCCGGCAGCAGGCCGTGCTCTCCCTGGGCAAGCTCCAGGAGGCGGAGACCGCGGGCGACCTCATCCCCCTGCTCGCGGACCCGGATCCGCGGATGCGCTTCGTGACCCTGCGCGCCCTGGGCCAGATCCGGAACGCGGAAGCCGTTCCCCAGATGCTGCCTTTCCTGTCCGACCTCCGGAAGGAGCTGCGGTTCGCGGCCGTAGAGGCGCTGGGGACGATCCGGGCCCCGGCCGCGGTGCGGCCCCTCCTCGAGATCTTGCGCGATCCGGACCGCAACCTGCGGCGGACGGCGGCGGAGAGCCTGGGCATGATCGCGGACCCCCAGGCCGCGCCCCCCCTGCTCCTGGCCCTGGAGGACGAGCACTGGAGCGTCCGCTGCGGGGCCGCCACCGCGCTCGGGCGCATCCGGAGCGCCAAGGCCACCCCCGCCCTCCTCGGCCGCCTGGGGGACGAGGACCCGACCGTACGGCGCGCGGTGGCGGCCGCCCTGGGGGAGATCGGCGATCCCCGGGCCGCCGGCCGCCTCGTCGAGGCCATCGCCGATCCCGGACTCCAGCTCACCGCCCTCGAGGCCCTGCGCCGCCTGGGCGGAGCCGCCCTCCCCGAGATGGAGCGGGCCTTCTCCAGCTCGGGCCCGGATGCGCGGCGCCTGCTCGTGGACTTGGTGGGCAAGCTCGAGGAGCCCAACGCCCGCCGGCTCTTGCTCGCCGCCCTCGCCGACGACAGCGCCCAGGTCCGCGCGGAGGCCGCGCATGCCCTGGGCGACGGCGGTTTCCGCGAGGCCTTGCGTCCCCTGATGGACCTGAAGGCGTCGGATCCCTCCCCCGCGGTCCGCCAGGCCGCGGCCCAGGCCCTCAAGAAGCTCGCTCCCCGGTGACACCACGTTGAGGACAGCACCGGATCCGCGGGGCCGTGGACCAAGGGGAGCTCCCCCGAAGCCAGCGAGGGTTCGAGGGGGGGTGCGGCCTCCCCTCTCTGCTCACTGATGTTCCGCACCTCCGACCTCGACGCCGACCTCTCCGAGGAGGAGTTCCGCCTCCTCCGCGACTTCATCCACGAGCAGTTCGGGCTCTACTTCGACGATGGGCAGCGGCTTTCGCTCCGCGCCCGCCTGGCCGGCCGGCTTTCCTTCCTGGGCCTCCTCTCCTTCGAGGACTACTATCGCTACCTACGCTTCGGGCCCCAGCGCGCGGAGGAGCGGGAGCGCATGGTCAGCCACCTCACCAACAACGAGACCTATTTTTACCGCGAGCAGGCCCAGCTGAAGGTCTTCTCGGAGAGCGTGCTCCGGAGCATCAAGGAGCGAAAAGCCCGCACCGATGACCGCCGTCTGCGCATTCTCTCCGCCGGCTGCTCCACCGGCGAAGAGGTCATGACCCTGGCCATGATCGTCTACGACAGCGGTCAGTTCTTCTGGAACTGGGATGTGCAGGTCGTGGGCCTGGACGTGGACCGGGAGGCGCTGGAGAAGGCGCGGCGGGGCCTCTACCACCAGAACTCCTTCCGGGCCACGAGCCCTGCTCTCGTGGAGCGTCACTTCGTGAAGGAGGGGGCCGGGATCCGGATCAAGGAGCCCATCCGCCGGCTGGTGAACCTGCGCCCCGGCAACATTCTCGAGCCGGCCAGCTACCTCGACCTCATGCCCATCGACGCCCTCTTCTGCCGGAACGTGCTCATCTACTTCTCGGACGCCACCACCCTGCGGGCGGTCCGTCTGTTCCACCAGGCGCTGGCCCCCGGCGGCTACTTGTTCCTGGGTCACGCGGAGTCCCTCTCGCGGATCACGGACATGTTCACCCCCGTCCGCTTCCAGGGGGCCATGGCCTACCAGAGGCCGGAGGGGCCGCGGTGACCGCGGAGCGGATCCGGGTGCTGGTGGTGGATGACTCGGCCTTCGTGCGCCAGGCCCTCTCGCGCATACTCTCCACCGCTCCCGACATCGAGGTGGTGGGTTTGGCCGCGGACGGGCCGGAGGGGATCGAGAAGACCAAGGCTCTCGATCCGGACGTGGTGACCCTCGACGTCAAGATGCCGCGCATGGGAGGGCTCGAGGCCCTCAAGCAGATCATGGAGGAGTGCCCGGTTCCGGTGCTCCTCCTCTCGTCCCTCACCCAGGAGGGCGCCGAGATAACCCTGCGGGGGCTCGAGCTGGGGGCCTTGGACTTCGTGGACAAGTCGAGCGTGCAGGGCCACATGAACCTGGCGGGCCTGGCCGGAGAGCTCCTAACGAAGATCAGGGCCTTGGCCGGCTCGCCCCGGGCCCACGGTGCCCCCCTCCCTGCCGTCACTTGGGCCCCCGGGGCCCGCCCCCCGGAGGCGCACCGCGCGCAGGTTGTGGCCATCGGAGCCTCCACGGGCGGGCCTCCCGCCCTCCAAGCCATCATCCCCCTCCTGCCCAAGGACCTCCAGGCCGTGGTCCTGGTGGTTCAGCACATCCCCGTCGGCTTCACCCGCTCACTGGCCAACCGCCTGGACCAGCGCAGCCCCCTGCCCGTGCGGGAAGCCCGGGACGGCGAGCCGGTGATGCCGGGGCTGGTGCTCATTGCTCCCGCCGGCCTGCACATGAAGCTGCGGAGGCGGGGGTCGACGGTCAAGATCGTGCTGGATGAAGAGCCGCGCTCCAGCCTCCACCGTCCCTCCGTGGACGTGCTCATGACTTCCGTGGCCAAGGCATACGGCCCCCGGGCCCTGGGCGTGGTCCTGACCGGCATGGGCGCTGACGGGACCATCGGCCTGGGCGCCATCCGGCAGGCGGGGGGGCAGACGCTCGCGGAGAGCGAGGAGAGCTGCGTCATCTACGGGATGCCCAAGGCGGCGGTGGACGCCGGGGTCGTGGACCGGTCTGTTCCCCTGTCCGGCATGGCCGCGGAGATCCTCGCTGCGGTGTAGAATCTGCGGGACGGGCGGCGTTCGGCTCTCCGCGTCGAGCCCGGGCGGGAGGCGGATCCGGGAGGCGAGGCAACCCATGCCCTATCCGCGAGGCGATCGGCGAAGTGAAGGCTGAGGCCCGCGGGGTCGCGGCTTGAGCCTGACCGGCAACCTCGAGGATCTACCCCTCCTCGACATCCTGCAGATCGTCTCTTTCAGCAAGAAGACCGGCAACCTCTCCATCCGGACCGGCGAAGGAGAGGGGGGGATCGTCTTTCGGGAGGGTTACGTGGTCGCCGCCTTCAACTGGGACAGCGTGCCCCTCGATCCCCGGTTCGGCGCGCTCCCCGAAGCCCAAAGGTCCAGCGTAATCCGCAGCCGCATCGAGATCGCCCTCGAGCAGCTCGTCCGCCTGCGGGAAGGGCAGTTTAGCTTCAGCCTGAACGATGCCCCTCCCCGGGCGCTGGGAGGAAGAGAACTCAACCTCGAGACGCTGGTCATGGGCATCAACCCCCAGGAGCTGCTGCTGGACCTGGCCCGCGGCATCGATGAGGACCGGAGGAACTCCACGGCCTTGGTGGAGGCGTCCTTTGCCCAACCCGACGAGACCTCGGGGGACCCGGGAGCGGATCGGGAAGCGGAGGCGGTGGCCGCCTTCGTTCGCAACATGGGGACGCCGGCGGCTCCGGAGACCCCGGGAGGCCGGACCCTCCCCCCCTCCGCGAGTCCGGCCGCCCCCCCGCCGGCCATACCGTCCCGGCCCTCATCCCCGCCCGCGGCTCCGCCGGCGGTCCCGCCCGGGCCCTCGTCCCCCCCCAAGGCGGCCCCCGCCCCTGCGGCCGCACCCTCGCCCGCACCCGCCCGCGCGCCTGCGTCGCCGGCGGCCAGCCCCGAGCCCGCGGCCGGCCCCGAGGCCCGCACCCTGCTGCTCGTGGACGACGAGTCGGAGGTGCGCCGGGTACTAGCCGACTGGTTCAAGGAGGGCGGCTACGAGGTGGTCGAGGCGGAGGACCCCGAAACCGCGGTTAAGAAGGGGGGAAAGCTGGGCAGGGAGGGCGTGCCCTTCCTGCTCGTCACCGACCTCGGCATGCCCACCTCCGGCGGCTCCTCCTTCCACGGCGGCTTCGAGGTCGTCAAGCGGCTCTGGAAGATGAACCTCCGCCCTCCCGTGCTCATGATGACGGAGAGCCTGAACCCCTCGCTTCAGCTCCGGGCCCAGCAGATGGGCATCAAGAGCTTCGTCTTCAAGCCCGGGCTCTCCAAGCTGAACCCCCGGCAGTTCGAGGCCGACCTGCTCGCCTTCGCCAACAAGATCCTGGTGGACATCCTGCCCCGCATGGGGCGCGGCACCGGCCCCGTCCCCGCGGCCAAGGCCGCGAAGCCGGGAACCGCCCCCGCGGGCCAACCCGATCATTCCCCCCCCACCCACGAGGAGCTCTCGCGCCAGTTCACGATCCTCCAGCGTCGGCTGCTCGACCTACGGGAGCCCGCCGACGCCAACCAGATCGCGATCCTGGTCATGAAGGTGGCCCGGGAGTTCTTCGAGCGGGCCATCCTCTTCCTGGTCAAAAACGATGAGGCGCGCGGCCTGGGTGGCTTCGGGGCCGCGCCCAAGGGGGAGAACATCAACCTGCTCGTGCGCGAGGTGGTGATCCCCCTGGGCGAGCCCTCGCTCTTCCACGACGCTGTCCAGGCGGGCCAGCCGCTTCTGGTGCCCCTCCCCAAGGGGAGGTGGAGCGCGTACTTGATGGGGAAGATCGGCCGCTTCCAGTCGGGGACGGTGGCCCTCCTTCCCCTCATCACCCATCGGGAGACGATCGCCCTCCTCTTCGGGGACAACCCGGAGACCGGTCGGGAGTTCGGCCGTCTGGAGGCGCTCGAGGTCTTCATCAACCAGGCGGGGGTGGCCCTGGAGAACGCCTTTCTCCAGCGCAAGCTCCAGACGCTACAGAACCGGACTTGAGCCGGGGCGGCCCCGCCTCTGGTAGAATCGGGGAATCGAGGTGGCGTGATGCCCAGCGAGGACCCTTTCAAGAAGGGCCAGGACTTTCTTCAAATCGTGACCAAGGCCAAGGAGTTCACGGAGGAGCTCCTGAAGGAGAACGAGCGCCTCCGCTTCAAGCTGGCCTCGGTCAAGACCTCCGACGCCCCCTCCGGCGCTGAAGACCGGGTGCGGGAGCTCTCTCAGCGAACGCGGGAGCTGGAGGAGCGCCTGGCCGAGATGGAGGCGCGCCACAAGAAGGTGGAGGAAGAGAACAAGGAGTTTGCCGACCGCTACATCGAGATCGAGGAGCAGAACAACAACCTGGCCAACCTCTACGTGGCCTCCTACCAGCTCCACTCCACCCTCGATTACAAAGAGGTCGTGCGCATCGTCCAGGAGATCGTCATCAACCTCATCGGGGCCGAGGTCTTTCACCTCTTCATGGTGAGCGAGAAGACAGGGCACCTCGAGCTAGAGACCTCGGAAGGGGAGACCGCCCCCCTGACCTCCATCCCCCTGGGCCAAGGGCTGATCGGACAGTCCGCGCAGACGGGCGAGAACCACTTCGCGGAGAGCGTGGCCCGGCGCGACCCCACCCCCTTCGATAAGCCCCTGGCCGTGATCCCCTTGAAGATCAAGGACACCGTGATCGGCGTGATCTCCATCAACAAGCTGCTGGTTCAGAAGACGGCCTTCACCACCATGGACTACGAGCTCTTCACCCTTCTCGCCGGCCACGCCGCCACCGCCCTCTTCTCCTCCAAGCTCTACTCGGCCTCGGCGCGGAAGCTCACCACCCTCCAGGGCTTTCTGGACATGATCAAGACCCAGCCCGCGAAATAGCCCTCCCCCCCTGAGAACGGTCGCCCGGCCTTGGTCCTTATATAATTGCTATCGGAGGAGCCCTCATGTCTGAACCGCGGACCCTCGGCGAGCTGAAGCGGAGCCACCCGGGCACGAAGATCAGCGTCAAGGAGGAGATGCGCCGCAACCTGCTGCGGAAACTCGCCACCGGGGAGGGCCTGTTCCCGGGCGTTCTCGGCTACGACGACTCCGTGGTGCCCCAGCTCGTGAACGCGGTCCTCTCCAAGCACAACATGATCCTGCTCGGCCTTCGGGGCCAGGCCAAGAGCCGCCTCCTGCGCAGCCTGACCACCCTCCTCGACCCCCGGCTGCCCGTGGTCGCCGGCTGCGAGATCCACGACGACCCCTTCCGTCCCCTTTGCAAGCGGTGCCGCGATCTCGCCTCCGAGCGGGGGGACGAGACGCCGGTGGTCTTCCTGGCCCCCGAAGAGCGCTACATGGAGAAGCTCGCCACCCCCGACGTGACCATCGCCGACATCATCGGGGACGTGGATCCCATCCGCGCCGCCCGCGGCGGCCACGACCTGGCCAGCGAGCTGACCATGCACTACGGGCTCTTGCCCCGCGCCCACCGCGGCATCTTCGCCCTGAACGAGCTGCCTGACCTCGCGGGACGGATCCAGGTGGGCCTCTTCAACATCCTTCAAGAGGGGGATGTCCAGATCAAGGGCTACCCGGTGCGGCTGTCCCTGGACGTCTGCATGGTCTTCACCGCCAACCCCGAGGACTACACCGCGCGCGGCAAGATCATCACCCCCCTGAAGGACCGCATCGGCAGCGAGATCCGGACCCACTACCCGAACACCCTCGAGCAGGGAGTGGCCATCACCCAGCAGGAGGCCTGGACCGCCCGCGGCGACGGCGTGCGCATCCCGCGCTATCTGCGCGAGGTGGTGGAAGGCATCGCCTTCGCCGCCCGCCGTGACAAGAAGGTCGACCGGCGGAGCGGGGTCAGCCAGCGCTTGCCCATCAGCGCCCTCGAGAACGTCGTCTCCAACGCGGAGCGGCGCGCGCTCCTCCAGAAGGAATCGCCGGTGGTGCCCCGGATCTCCGACGTCTATGCCGCGCTGCCCTCCCTGACCGGCAAGTTCGAGCTGGAGTACGAGGGTGAATTGATGGGGGCCGAGCACGTGGGGCGGGAGCTGATCCGGGAGGCGGTGGGGGAGGCCTTCTCCGTCTACCTGGGCTCGGTCAACTTCCGACCCGTGATTGCGTTCTTCGAAGGCGGCGGCAGCCTGAAGATCCGGGACGATTCCCCCGCGGGGGAGGTGGTGGGGCAGCTGGAGCGCGTGCCCGGGATCCAGGAACACCTCTCCCTCCTGGGCGTGGAGCCGGGCGACCCCGCCCCCCTCCTGGCCTCGGCTGGGGAGTTCATTCTGGAGGGCCTTTATGCCCAGAAGAAGATCGGGCGCAGTGACGACCGTGGCTTCATGGCCCCGGAGCGGCGGAGCGACGTGGACGTGGATCTAGACCGGCTGGAGCGCCTGCGCAAGATGAAGAAGCAAGTCAACTGACCATGGCCATCATCCGCTACCACCGGTACCAGGGCGAGCTGTGGGACGACCTCGACCTCGAGGATCTGGTGGGGGAGCTCTCCGACTTCCTGCTCCAGAGCGGCTTCGGCTACGAGCCCGGGGAGTGGGACGGGGACGACCTCCAGGCCCTGCACGACGCCATTCTCGAGGCCCTCATGCGTCGGGGGCTCCTCTCCGACGAGGACCTCCAGAACCTCATGGACGACCAGGACGCCCTCGAGCAGTTCCTGCAGAAGACGGTGGAGCGGCTGGTCCGGGAGGGCTACCTCTCCGCCCGCGAGGGGCAGCCCTTCCACGACCCCACGGGGGGAGGCGGCTTCGGCCCCGGCAGCCCCCCCGTTAAGTTCGAGTTGACCGAGAAGGCGGTGGACTTCCTGGGCTACAAGACACTGCGCGACCTCCTGGGCTCCCTCGGCAAGTCCTCCTTCGGCCGCCACGACACGCGTGACCTGGCCACCGGTATCGAGGCCTCGGGGCCGTCCAAGACCTACGAGTTTGGGGACACCTTGAACCTGGACGTGAGCGGGACCCTCCTCTCCGCGCTGGCGCGCGAGGGGCTCAAGGTCCCGATCGACGTGGATTACAAGGACCTGCTCGTACACCAGGCCGAGTACCAGTCCTCCTGCGCCACCGTCGTCATGCTGGACTGCTCGCACAGCATGATCCTCTACGGGGAGGATCGCTTCACCCCCGCCAAGAAGGTGGCTCTCGCCCTCTCCCACCTGATCCGGAGCCAGTATCCGGGGGACAGCCTGCAGCTCGTGCTCTTCCACGACTCCGCGGAGGAGGTGCCGCTCTCCCAGCTCGCCAAGGTGCGGGTCGGGCCTTACTACACGAACACCCGGGAGGGCCTGCGTCTGGCCCAGCGCATCCTGGCCCGCCAGCGCAAGGACATGAAGCAGATCGTGATGATCACGGACGGGAAGCCCTCCGCCCTCACGGAAGGAGACGGCCGAATCTACCGCAACCCCTTCGGCCTCGACCCGCGGGTGGTGGCCCTGACCCTGAAGGAGGTGGCGAACTGCCGACGGCAGGGGGTCCTGGTCAACACCTTCATGCTCGCCCGCGACCGCGATCTGGTGGCTTTCGTCAAGAAGGTGACCGAGATGTGCCGGGGCAAGGCCTACTTCACTACCCCCTACAGCCTCGGCCAGTTCGTCCTCATGGACTATCTGAACAAGAAGGTCCGTACGGTGCACTGAGAGTGCGCCTCCTGCACGAGGAGTACGAACACCCCACCCAGGTCGGGCGCGTGGGTCTGAGCGTGTTCGAGCAGCCCGGGGAGGGCTTCCTGGTCACGGAGGAGCGGGGAGGGACCACCACCGTGGTCAAGACCCTCGGGCTCTTCGAGCGCCGCGAGCAGGCCCGGGAGCGCGTCCGCGCGCGGGAAGCGGAACTCCAAGCCCAGCGCTACGCGAAGGTGGCCTCCGCGGCCTGACCGCCGTACCGCGGAGCAGGGCCGCAAGAAAACCCTTGACTTGCTTAGTTCGCGAGCTAAGTCTCATACATGATAGGATGAGTGCACGTGCCCAGAACAAAGAAAGCGCCCAAGAAGAGAAGTCGCACCGCCCATGAGGACCTGCGGATCCTCAACCTCGTCTTCGAGGCCCTGGCCCATCCCACCCGCCGCCAGATCCTGCTCATCCTGAAGCTTCGGGGTGGACACATGACGGCGGGACAGATCGCGAGCCGCTTCTCCTGCACCTGGCCCACCATTACCCGTCACTTGAACGCCCTGCAGAGAGCGGGACTCGTCCACGTCCAGCAGCGCGGCCGGGTGCGCACCTACAGCCTGGAGCAGAAGACGATGCTCATCATGCTCCGGGGGTGGCTGCAGTGGTTCGAGCGCACGGAGGCGCTCCCCCCCGGACCGCGGCTCCTGCTCAAGAAGGCGCTGGGCGGAGTCACGGAGAGCGTGAGCGTCCTCCGGCCGCGTCGTTGAGGGCGCGGCCGCGCGGGTGTTTGACGGCCCCGCCCTAGGAGGAGGCTTCCCGCTTTGGCCTTGCGCGAGAACTCTCACTTCGGCCCCTACCTCATCACGGGCACCCTCGGGAAGGGAGGAATGGCCTCCGTCTACAGGGCCTACGAGACCGACCTGGATCGGTACGTGGCCCTCAAGGTCCTGCCCGCCGGGTTCCTGCACGACGACAGCTTTTCGGAGCGCTTCCGTCGCGAAGCCAAGGTC
>DATMML010000136.1 GCA_035570235.1 Vicinamibacteria bacterium
TCCCCGCGAGCCCCTCTTGGCACGGGAGAGATCCCGACTCCGCCTCTTGAGCTGTTTCAGCCTCCTTTCCAAGTACCGGGGCGGCGCGACCTTGGTACCGTCGTCAAAGGTGACGGCCGCAGAGAGCCCCGCATCCAAACCCACTACACGATCGACCGTGGGGAGGGGTATGGTCTCCCGATCCATGGCCATGGACACGAAGTAGCGCCCCGCTCCATCGCGCTTTACGGTCACCATCTTCGGCCGCCCAGGTGGCACCCGTGACCAGACAAGCTTCACGGCCCCGAGGCGGGGCAGGACCAGGCGCGACCCCGCGACATAGGAATTCTTGAGTCGTTTATCGAGCTGATAGCGGACTGCCTGCTCCCCGCGCCGCTTCTTGAAGCGGGGGTAGCGGGCCCGCTTGGCATAGAAAGCCTTAAAGGCCCGGTCCAGGTCCCGAAGCGACTGTGTGAGCACGTAGCTCGAGACTTCCTTTAGCCAGGGCACCTCGGCCTGCTTCAGCTTGGTCACTTGGCGAGAGAAATCCACACCGGTGACCCGCTCCTGCCGCTCGCGCCAGGCCCGGGAGATCGTTTCCAGGCCACGGTTATAGACCCAGCGGGCGGCCCCGAACTCCCGGGCCAGCCGGCGCTGCTGCCGCGGCGTCGGGTACGCCCGGAACCTGTAGGCGCAAATCGCCACTCTCGTGCTCAGCCTTCATCAAGAGGGCGCACCGGGCCTCTGCTCTCGCAACCAGCCCGGGCGCGTCCCTCGCCAACTCCGAAGCATTACACTAGAGGTGGTCAGGCGAGGTCCGAGGAGGTGCTGGTGGCGAGAAAGGGTTATCGAGAGATGTTGCGCGTCGCCGGCGAACGCGCGGCCGACCTCATCGTCATGGGCGTCCACGGGCGGAGCCCCATCGACATCATGCTCTTCGGCTCCACCACCCAGCATGTGGTGGGCCGCGGTCTGTCCGGTGCGTGCCATTCGATCTTAGCTCGCGGACAGGCCCTGACCCTCCCCGTGCCCCCCCACGGGCCTCCGGGGGGCCGTAGTTGATCGCGCGCGGCGTGACGGCTCAGGCGAGCTACACCCTAGAAGCTGACCCTGCCGGAGAGTTGAAGCCGTCGGACCGGCAACGCGGCGATCGGCTGGCCGAAGAAGGGGGAGCTTTCGTCCCCCTCTATCGTGGCCGTGTGGAAGGAGTTCAAGGCGTTGAAGACGCTCACACCAAGCCTGGCGGAGGGGCCTTTTTCACCCCTCTTTGGACCGAGCGGGATCTCCCGGGTCAACGAGAGGTCGAGATTGCCGTAGCCGGGGATCCGGAGGGTGTTCCTCCCCACTCCGAAGGGGCGGTCTGACGCGAAGCCATCATGGTTGCTGTCGATCCCGGTCGTGAGGGTGTAGGGCTTTCCGGAGGCCGCGTTCAGTCCGATCCCCAGCTTCATCCACCGCAAGTCCACCGTGCCCAGAAGATTCAGACGATGCCGCTGGTCGAAATCGGCGGGCCCCCACTCTCCCAAGGGGTCGCCGTTGTTCGCCGGGAAGAAATTGACGCCGCTCGTGTTGTTCTCGGTCCGGCTCAGCGTGTACTGAGCCAGTCCGTTGAACCTCTTCCCAATCTTCCCCCTGAAGCTGAGCTCGAGGGCGTCACCCATCTGGCGCCCCGCCGTCTCGATCTCCCGGACCTGCCCCAACGTGGGGTCCGGGCGCGCCGAGTAAAAGGGGCCCGCCGGCGCATTCACGTCGCGCGAACGGAGGAGGCTGACGCCGCGCGATGCTCGGTAGGTGGCGGACACCGTTGTCCCCGGCGCGACCGCCCACTCCGCCCCGAAGCTGTACTGGATCGTGTATGGCGTCGTGATGGTCGGCGCGAAGCGAACGAGGTTCAGTGGTTGCGCCAGGAGGCCCGTGCCCCCGAGGTCGGGGTAGGACGGGTTCAAGACAAGGTAGGTGTTCAAGTGCGATCCGTCGTGCTGGAGCAGGTTCGCGAAGGCGACCGGGGGGAAGCGGTCGTTGAAGAGGCCGACCCCGGCCCTCAACACGACCCTCTTCCCACTCCCGGGTGCGAATGCGGCGAAGACCCGCGGCACCAGGTGACCCTGGCGGAGGAAGTTCTGGTAGTCATACCGGCCGCCGACGGCCAGCGAGACGTTCTGGCTGAGCTGGAATTCGTCCTGGACGAAGCCGCCGACGATTTCCTGAAAGAGGGGGACAAAACCGTTCCCTGTCTGTTGCGTGAACGCGTAGGGCTGATCCGCCTGGTAGGAGGCAAGGCTCGAGAAGAAGAACGTCCCCCCCCGGTTCGAAAGATCGTTGTACGTCCGGTGGCTCCATTCCGCCGCCTGGATGCCCGCCTTCAGCAAGTGCTTCCCGAGCATCCAGGAGAAGGTGTCGAAGAGCTTGAAGTCCATCTCCGTCTGCCGTTGGTCGGCCTGAGCGCCCCCCGTGGTGAAGGCGTCCTGGACAACGATCCGTGTTCCCGGATTGAGGCTCGTGGTGGAGCCGTGGTTCCATTCGAAATGGAGAACGATCTGGTTCACGATTCTTGAGGATGCGATCCGGTCATTCAGGTCGAGGTCGTCTTCGTGATAGGCGAAATTGGCCGCCGCCTGGGGCAGCGTGAAGCCCCCCGCCCCCTGGTTCGTCTGCGCGCGGTCCTCGAGGGCGTACTGAGCCCAGAGGGTGTGCTTCGCCCCGAACTGCCGCGTGAGCCGCGCTGAAAACTCCGTCGTCTTCTGGGGCGTGGCCACGTTGGCCCGGATCGCGCCGCTCGGGCCGGCGGCGACCACGATCGACTGGAGGTCTTCCTCCTGCCGGTCCAAGGTCAAGAGGAACGTCGTTGTCTTGCTCTGCCCGATGGGTCCCGACAAGTTCCCTTCGTAGACCCGGCGCTGCTCGGGAGCCTTCTCCGGAGCGAGCGGGTTTCGAGCGTTGAGGAGAGTCGCGGAAGAGCACGTTCAGCTCTCCGTGGTACTCGGGCTCCTCTTTCTTCGTGACGATCTCGATCCGGCCCCGGCCCTGTCGGTAGTACTCCGCGGAGTATGGGTTCTGGTTGATCCGGACCTCTTGGATGGCGGAGGCCGACACGAGCACGCGGTTGGCCTCCGCCCCGTCCACGACGAGGGAGACGCCGTCGGAGCCGATTGCTCCCTGGTCGAGAAACGCCGAGAGGGTTCCGATGACGTCCTGATCGAAGACGGGCAGGCCGTCCAGCAGCTTCCGATCCACGGTGGCAGCATCGCGATTCTCGCCGGGATGGGTCGAGAGCCCGCCATCTCCGACCGTCACTTCCTCCGCGACCGGAGCGACCTCGAGGGGGATGCTGAGGGGGGGGCTCGAACCCCTTCCGACGGAGGTGCGCACCCGGGCGGTTTTGAACCCGTCGAGTCGCACCTCCACCTCATACTTGCCGGGGGTGACTTGCTCGAAGAGGAAACGACCGTCGGCGTCGGTCTTCAGGGAGCCGACCACGGCGTCTGCATGGGTCAGAGCAACGCTCGCCCCGGGCACCACCGCGCCGCTTGGGTCGATGACAATCCCACTCACTCGACCTTGCAAGGGCTCCCCGAAGACGATGCTACCCGCAAGCGCCAGAAGGGCGGCGAGCGCAGTCGTGAGGCCTCGTGCCCGTGCCCGGAACCTCGGCCCGGAGCTCAGAGACAAACCAAGCGGCCTCAAACAGCAACCCCCTCCCATCACAAACCACCACGCCGCCGAGGAATCATCGCCACCATTCTAAGGGCAAGGGCCTCCGGCGGAGAGTCGGGGTCCATTCCTCGATTCGATTTCCCCTGGAGCCGCTCTTGATGCAGGTCCTCGACTGTCACACCAATGTCGAACCGGCAGGCGGCTACTGCGCGGACTCCGCATGACGGCTCGGGGGAGGGATCCTGCTCAAGAGGTCCTTGATGTCGCCGACGTGCTCACCGAGGAGGTTCATCTTGTTGGCCAGGCCTTGGATGTCCGACGCGGCGCGGCGGTTGACCTCATAGTCCAGTTCGCCGCGCAGCCGATCCTTCGTGTCCTGCCGGTTCTGGCTCATCATGATGACCGGCGCCTGGATGGCCGCCAGCATGGAGAGGAACAGGTTCAGAAGGATGAAGGGATAGGGATCCCAGGCGCGGTTGCCTAAAGAGACGTTGATTGCCGAGTAGATGGCGACGACGATGGCAAAGAGGATGATGAACGTCCATGAGCCGCCGAAGCGAGCGACTTGGTCAGCGACTCGCTCGCCGAGCATCGCTGCGGTTTCTATTATGACGTTGGGATTTCGGCTGGCGCGGACGCGGACGAGCTGCTGCGCCGCGTGAAATTGTCGGCCAAGCACGGTCAGCATGTCCATCCCCGCCAGGGGCTTGCGCTCCAGGAGAACCGCTATGTCCTTGCGGTCGACCTCGAGGCAAGCTGTCTCTTCTAGAGCGAGAGCATCGGTTTGATGGGGTGTACCCTCCAGCATGGATGCGAAGCCGAAGAACTCGCCGTGCCCCGGTTCGTCGACAACGACTTCCTGGTGGTCCTGGTCGATGGTCGTGACGCGAACCCGCCCCGAAACCATGACGTAGGCTCGACCCCCTTCATCGCCAGCCTTGTAGATTCGCTCGCGCGGGGCGAACCTCTTCAGCTCGACTTGGGCGGCGAGTACGGCCGTCTCCTCGTCGTCGAGGAGGGCGAAGAGAGGGACGTGCTTTAGCTCCTGGGGATTGCAGGCCATGACTACCTCATAAGAGAAAAGTGGGTCGTGCCAAACTGTCCGGGAGCATCGCACGCATTGACGGCCCGGGACAAGAGTCTTCCCGCGCTCGGAGACCGCAGTGTGACGGTGCAATTGAGCGAGTCGACCGTACACGCCGACAAGACCGCTCGCCTCATAACACGCTGATTATGAGCCAGTTGCGTCTCAGCGGTGACGCTTGCCGGGCGGCAAATTGGGACCCAGCCGTTCGCAGTACCGTGACACCCTCGGTACCCCCAGGGCAGACCAAGCGGGCTTGACGTAGAGCGCGTGGAGCGATGGGGCTCTTGCCGACGCTTTGACCGATGCCGGCCGTCAAGGACGGCGACTCAAATCTCGTGTATCGTCCCGGGACCGGCAAAGGAGAATCCAATGCTCAAGCCACTAGCGTCATCCAAAGCCACCGTTGCGTCTGTCGTCAGCGGCGTGCTGATGCTCGGATATTCATCCCTTGTCGGAGCGACCAGCCCAGCAAGCCCGGGTTTCTCCGATCGGTTCGCAGATGTCAATGGCACGCGGCTGCACTACCTGATTGGCGGCAAGGGCAGCCCGGTAGTCCTGCTCCATGGATATGCCCAGACCGGGCACATGTGGCTTCGGACACTCCCGCGGCTCGTCGAACGTCACACCGTCATCGTCCCCGACCTGCGCGGCGCTGGCGCATCGGCCAAGCCGGAGTCGGGTTACGACAAGAAGAACATGGCCGTGGACATCCACGAGCTGACGTCATCCCTGGGGCTCGCGCGCGTGAGCATCGTGGGCCACGACATCGGGCTGATGGTGGCGTACGCCTACGCCGCCCAGTTCCCCCAGGCCACGGAACGCGTGGTGTTGATGGACGCGTTCCTGCCCGGCATCGGGAACTGGAAGGACGTCTGGCTCATGCGCGATCTCTGGCATTTCCATTTCTATGGCGAGGTTCCGCTGGCGCTGGTGAAGGGCCGTGAGCGACTCTACTTCGAGCATTTCTGGAATGACTTTGCAGCGGATCCAAAACACTCCGTGTCCGAGGTGGACCGGCAGTTCTACGCGGCGGCCTACGCGCAGCCGGGGGGCATGCGGGCGGGCTTCGAGTACTTCCGTAACTTCGAGCGCGACGGCCGCGACTTCGCCGAGCTGAGCGCAGCCAAGCTTTCCATGCCGGTGCTGGTGCTAACGGGTGAGAAGGCCTCCGGGCAGTTCCTGATCGATCAGGCGCGCCTCGTCGCCACGAACGTGAAGGGAGTCGTCATCAAGGGCTCGGGGCACTGGCTCATGGACGAAGCGCCGGAGCAGGTCATTCCCGAGCTCGTCGGCTTCCTAGACGAATCTCGGTAGGACAAGCAGTGACCCGCAGCGTCGGCAGGGTGCGATTCACGGGACCTCACGACCATTCCTGACGGGTATGAACGCCACTTGGAGGCCCGATTTTGATTCGCTCAGGGAGGCGACCCAACTTGCTAGAATGAGGTGTGGGTCGTCCTTCGTGCATCGCAGGGGGATTCATGGCCAGTCGACAGAGCTTCCCGGCTGTGGGGGCGTTGGTTCTGAGTATCGCGGCCGCGGCGCTGATCGGAAATTGCAAAGACAACGCTCCCATGCCTTCGCCCGTCGGCACGTCTACGCCGACCCCGACCCCCGCGCCCCTCACAGCGATCACGCCCGTTCCCGTCGCCCCCCAGCCTTCGGCAACCCCCGGGGTGGGGGGGGGCCCGAGTCCCACGCCGACCCCCACTCCCGGGTCGACTCCGACTCCCATGCCGACTCCGACTCCCATGCCGACTCCGACTCCGAGTCCCCTCACCATCAAGATAGTGAGCCAGGCCGGCAACATGTCCTACTCCCCGAACCCGGCGAGCGTTCGGGTGGGCCAGACGATCCTTTGGCAAAATGCCGACTTCGCTACCTCGCCGGGGCACACAGCCACTAGCGGCTCGTTCGACACAGGGCTGATCATCCCGGGGATGACGAGCGTGCCCATTACCCTGAGCGCGGCAGGGACGGTCACCTATGGATGTAAGCTCCATCCCATGATGACCGGGACGCTCATCGTCACGCAGTAGGGCGGTTGAAACCCGACTCTCGTCACGATCTTCTCGCGCAACAACGCCCCGCCCAGACAGCTGTCTCTACAGCTCAAGGCGAGTGTGGTATTTTGCGTCGCATAGGATGACGCGAACGCCTGGTGTTTGAGCGCGCCGTGCGATATGGACGTTCACGCGAAGACTAGATGGCCGGCGTACTCGAGGCGGAGCTAGCATGACGGCCTTGTCAGCGCTCACGGATTGGGCCAACTTCTACGTGATCACCGGCTCGGCGGCGGCCGGGCTCATGGGTCTTACTTTCGTCGTCATCGCGCTGGCCGCGAATGGGCGTGGTATGACCAGTAGCGGCATGCGCGCCTTTGTCACGCCCACCATCGTGCATTTTGGCACCGTGCTGGCGTTGGCGGCCTTCCTGAGCGTTCCCCGGCAGAACTTGACCAGCCTGAGTCTCGCCTTCGGCGCCGCGGGCGTCGCGGGCCTGATCTATGGCGTGCTCGTCGGAGTGAGCATGCGCCGCCTCGGAAGCCGCTACGTTCCGGTTGGCGAGGATTGGCTCTGGCATGTGAGTCTACCGACGTTGGTCTATGGTGCGTTGCTGGTCATGGCGTTTCTGATCCGGCGTCGGGTAGAGCAAAGCCTGTACGGCGTCGCTACGATATCAATGCTCTTGCTGTTCATCGGAATCCACAACGCCTGGGACGTGGCCGTGTCGATCAGTGTGAGCAGAAAGCCGGACCCGAGCAAGACTCCCGAGCCTCGCCCAGCCGCAGGGAGTGAAACGGCGGCCCAGGACAAGTGACAAGCGGATCGGAAGCGTCGTTGGATATTGACCAACGCGCCTCAAGGCAGGGCCCTGCTTCTGCCCCCAGGGCTCGCCACGGAGGCCGCGGAGAACGGCTCGCTCGACCCGACCGTGACCGCCGGCTTCCTACTGGGCCTCTCCTGCAGGCGCTGGACCTGTCCGGCCTCGAAAAGGAACACAGTCATTCCGGCCGTCCTTGCCATCGTCCCTGGTTTGCGCGGCCGTAGGATCTGTTCGTATCAACCCCGTGGGCGACGTAGGGCGATGCTGAAAGCCCCGCCGCGAGGCCCAGCCAGCCTCATTCCGGGCTCCAGGTTGGAATCCGGCCGGGTGTCCACGGCGCCCCCGCCTTGTCGGCTCGGGCCTCCAGGGAAGAGAGGTCCTTCTCGAGGAGCACACGCAGCTTGCCGAGCACGTCCGTGAATTCCCCGGATGCGATCTCGTAGGCCCTCCGGTGCGTTGCGGTGGGAGCCGACGTGGTGCCCCAATACGCGCTGACGATGCCCTGCACCCGGTCCTCGATTGAAGGCGACGTGGGCTCGTTGTATTTCTGCACCACGGTGTCGCCGCTCAGCGCGACCGAGAGGTCCTTCAGGCGGCCCTCTAGGGCCCGCGCTTCCTCGGCCAGCTTGGGATCCGCACCCGGGGTGTCGAGGAGCGCCAGCTTCAGATAGTCAAGGCGTTTCTGCGCTTCCTTCGCCGCCTCAGCCGACCCCAGAACGCTGCGCTGCAGCTGCGCTGCCTTCTTCAAGAAGGCCTGGAGGGCCACCCGGTCCGGGCCGGTGAGGGCACTTGACCACAGCGGTTCGGCCGTGAAGGTCTGGGGCTGTCCGAGCGGCGTGAGGGTGCCCCCCACGCGCTTGGCCATGGAGACCGTGTAGGAGCCGGGCAGGACCAGAGGTCCCTGCTTGGGATCGAGGAAGGGGTTCTCATCCTCGGGGGGCTTCAGCTCGGTCGGGCTCGCGGCGGGATAGCGCAGGTCCCACGCGACACGATGGAAGCCAGCGGTCACGGGCCCGGTGATCCGGCGGACGACGGCGCCCGCCTCGTCGGTGACGGTCAAGATTATGGCGGGTTCCTCTTCGCGGTCTTCGGCCCGGAGCTCGTCCCAGCTCGGGTAGAACACGTCACCCCCCTTCTCTTCGACCTTCTTCTCCTCCGCCCGTCGTGCCTTCTTCCGCGTCTTCAGCTCGTCCTTCAGGTAGTAGGTGAGGACGGCACCGAAGGGGGGATTGGCGGCGGAGTAGAAGCTGTCTCCCATGAAAGATTTGTCCTTGAGGCCGAGCGGGGTCGAGGGAATGTACATGAGAGCGCGCTTCACGGGGAAGAGGGAGGCCTCCCTGCCAAGCATCTCCGCGCTCAAGGCCCGAAGGGGGGTGTAGTCGTCGAGGATGTAGAAGCCGCGCCCGAAGGTGGCAAGCACGAGGTCGTTCTCCCGCCTCTGGATCTCCAGGTGCCGGACGGCGATCGTAGGCAGGTTGCCCTTGAGGCGCACCCAACGCTTGCCTCCGTCAACGGTGACGTAGAGCCCGAACTCCGTCCCTGCGAAGAGCAAGTCGGGCTTTTGATGGTCTTCGGCCACGGTATAGACCGTTCCCCGCTCCGGGAGGTCCCCGCTGATCGACGTCCAGGTCTTGCCGCGGTCGGCGCTCTTCAGGAGGTAGGGCTTGAAGTCTCCTTTCTTGTGATTGTCGAAGGCGGCATAGACCGTGTCGGTGTCGTGCCGGGAGGCCTGGAGGTCGGACACATAGGTATCCTCGGGTACGCCCAGGATGCGCTCGATCCTGCGCCAGGTACCGCCGGCGTCGTCGGTGACCTGGATGAGGCCGTCGTCGCTACCCACGTAAAGGAGGCCCTCCTTCTTGGGAGATTCGGTGAGGGAGACGAGGTTGCCGTAGAAGGACGTGGAGGCGTTCTTGGCGACTGCGTCCGCGCTCCACACCCGGCCCATCACCTTGAGCTTGTTGCGGTCGATCTGGCGCGTGAGATCGCCGCTCACCGGGCGCCAGGACTCGCCCCGGTCGTCGCTTCTAAAAAGCCGCTGAGCAGCGAAGTAGATGCGGGTGTGGGAGTGGGGGCTGATGATGAGCGGCGCGTCCCAGTTGAGCCGAAGCGGGGGCTCCCCCGGCGCCGGCTGGGGCCGGATGTCTAGGCGTTCGCCGGTGCGGCGGTCGAAACGCGCCAGGCCCCCGTTCTGGGACTCGGCGTAAACGACGTTCGGGTCGTCGGGGTCGACCTGGGGCTTGAAGCCGTCGCCTCCGAGGGCCACGAACCAGTCGGAGTTCAGGATCCCGTGCGCGGTCGAGGTCCGGGAGGGGCCGCCGAGAGTGAAGTTGTCCTGGGTACCGCCATAGACGCTGTAAAAAGGCTGTGCGTTGTCGAGCGCCACCCGGTAGAACTGCGTTATGGGCAGGTTGGCCTTGAAGCTCCACGTGGCCCCGCGGTCGAAGGTCTCATAAAGACCTCCGTCGCAGCCGGCCAGAATGTAGTCCGTGTTCTCGGGATTGATCCAGAGCGTGTGGTTGTCGACGTGTTTCGCGCGCTCTCCCAGCTTCTTGAAGGTCTTCCCTCCGTCCTCGGTCACCTGTATCCAGACGTCCACGGAATACACCCGGTCCACCTTTTTCGGGTCGGCGAAGATGCGGTTGTAGTACTGGGGGCTCGAAGCGCCGTGGTCGCTCATCTTCTCCCAGTTGGCCCCGCCGTCGGTGGAGCGATGGAAGCCACCGGCTTTGTCCGAGGCCTCCACGATCGCGTAGATTACGTCCGGCCGGGCGGGGGAAATGGCCAGGCCGATGCGGCCCATGTCCGTCTTGGGCAGTCCGTTTTCGAGCTTCCTCCAGTTCGCACCGGCGTCCACGGACTTGTAGATGCCCGATTCGGGACCTCCGTCGATGAGCGTCCAGACGTGTCGGCGGCGCTGGTAGGCGCTTGCGTAGAGCACGTCGGGGTCGCGGGGGTCCATCAAGACGTCGTTTACCCCCGTGTTCTCGCTGATCTTGAGGACCGCCTTCCAGGTCTTGCCGCCGTCCGTAGTCTTGTAGAGCCCGCGGTCGCCGCCCGGCGCCCAGAGGGGGCCTTGAGCGGCCACGTACACGGTCTGGGAGTCCCGGGGATCGATGAGTATCTTGCTTGTGTGCTCCGAGGCCTTGAGGCCGAGGTTCTCCCACTTCTTGCCCCCGTCTAGGGAGCGGTAGACGCCGTCGCCGTAGCCCACGCTGCGCTGGGAGTTGTTCTCCCCGGTGCCCACCCAGATGGTGAGGGGGTGCTTGGGATCTACCGTCACGCAACCGATGGAAAAGGAGCCCTCCTTGTCGAATACGGGCGTGAAGGTCGTGCCAGAGTTCGTGGTCTTCCAGAGACCGCCGGAGGCGGCGGCCACGTAGTAGGTGCCGGGATGAGCCGCATCCACGGCTACGTCGACGATCCGCCCCGACGTGAGCGCGGGGCCGATCCCGCGGAGCTCGAGTCCGGCAAGGGCATCGGCGGTGAGGGGGTCTTTCTTGTCTTTCTCGGCCGGTTTCACGGGCTTCGCATCCCGGGAGGAAGCAGGAGCGGCGAGGGCGATTGCGATCAGGACGCCCAAGGCATTGAACGCTGGCATGAAGGGCTTTCTCATGCCGCTTCTTCTACGTCGGCGCGACCTCAAACGTCAACTGCCCAGGCTCCGGCTTGTCGATGGAAGGTGGGCCCGGCCTCCTGCCTCCTGAAAGCCGCGCCTGAAACATCCGGGCGCGGGCGAGCGCCAGAAGCACGTAAGTAGATGTGTGTCAATCCATTGCAGGCACGCCGACTAACAGCAGTGCCAAGGCCAAAAACGGGGCTGGCCCACGGGGTTGATAGAAATGTCCGCCCGCTGACCGCTCAGACGTCTAACCCGTGAAGCGGCGAACAAAAGGAGGAGTTGTCATGAGCGAGTTCATTTACCTTTACCGAAGCGGCGAGCAGGAGCACCGTCAGTCCATGGGGTCCCCGGAGCAAATACAGAAGACGATGCAGAAGTGGATGGCCTGGATGAAAGAGCTGGGGGATAAGGGCTACATCAAGGATCCCGGCCAGCCACTCGAACGCACCGGCAAGGTCGTAAAGGGAAAACAGAAGACCGTCACCGACGGCCCGTACGCGGAGACGAAGGATGTCGTCGGCGGTTACACGCTCGTGGAAGCGAAGGATCTTGCACAGGCGGTGGAGCTCTCCTACGGCTGCCCGATCCTCGAGAGCGGTGGTCTCGTCGAGGTGCGGCCCGTCCGGAAGATGTAGGACGCCACCCAGGGGACAGAAGACCCTCCTGCTGGCCGCTATGGCGGCCAGCAGGACGGGTCCGCGGCCGACGTTGAAGCGCGCCTCTAGGGTATCCTTGCCCTGTTCGGCGTCGGCGTCCTCGATGTGCACTCAGACCCTTTCGAAATGCGCCTCGCTTTCAGGACGAAGGTGTCGTGGAGCTGAGCGAGCATCTATTCCGGCACGAGGCGGCACGTATGGTCGCCGTTCTCACACGGATCTTCGGAATCCACAATCTAGGGCTGGCCGAGGACGTTGTTCAAGACGCCTTCTGCCGCGCCTTGGAGGTGTGGCCATTCCGCGGCCTGCCCGCGAACCCGTCCGCCTGGCTCATGACGACCGCCAAGAATCGGGCCCTCGACGTTCTCCGGCGGGATCGCACCCGGCGCACTTTTGCTCCCGAGCTCGGGCGGATGCTCGAGACGGAATGGACGCTGACCCCCGTCGTCGAGGAGCTCTTTGGAGCGCACGCGATCAAGGACGATCAACTGCGCATGATGTTCTCCTGTTGCCATCCCCGGCTGGGCGAGCCGGCCCAGGTCGCCCTGGTGCTCCACATCCTGTGCGGCTTCGGAGCGAGCGAGATCGCGAGTGCGTTCCTGAGCAGCGAGGCCGCAATCGAGAAGCGCATCGGGCGCGCGAAGAAAGTGCTAGCGAGATCGAAGAGGCTGTTCGACCTCACGAACCAAGCGGATCTGTCGGGCCGCCTATCCGCGGTCCAGCGGGCGCTCTACCTCCTCTTCAATGAGGGCTACCACGGTGCGTCAGCGGAGTCGGCGGTGCGGGTTGACCTCTGCCGGGAGGCGATGCGTCTGGGGGCGCTGCTCCGGGAGCACCCTCTGGCGTCGACGCCATCCACGTTCGCGCTCTCGGCCCTGATGTGCCTGCACGCGGCACGCCTGCCCGCGCGCGTCGACGGCTCCGGTGGCCTCACCTCGCTTTTCGACCAGGATCGATCGCTATGGGATGCGGGGCTCCTGGCCGAAGGCCAGAGGCTCCTTGAGACCTCGGCCTCGGGTCAGGAGCTGACGGAGTACCACGTGGAGGCCGCGATCGCGGCGGTTCACGCGAGGGCGCGCTGCTCGGAGGAGACAGCGTGGGGCCAGATCGTCTCTCTCTACGACACGCTGATGACGATTCGGCCATCACCGGTCGTGGCCCTTAATCGAGCCATCGCCGTCGCCGAGCACGAGGGCCCCGAGCGCGGGCTAGAGGAACTCAGCGCGATCAAAGACCGCGATCGCCTTGCCGCCTACCCGTTCTACCCCGCGGCGCTCGGGGAGCTCGAGTTTCGTCGCGGGAGGCACCGGATCGCCGGCGAGCACTTTAGAGCGGCGCTCGCGCTCGCCCGCAACTCCATGGAAAGCCGATTCCTGGAGCAGCGCGTGAACGCCTGCGAAGAGGGCGCTCCCGAGCACAGACGGTAGAAGACTTTCGCTCGTGGGCGCCCCCCGGCCGCCAAGAGGGATCTACCGCCCGTGCACTCTGGTGCTGCGGCTTCGTCGTGGGGCTGGGGCCTGATGCTTGGCGGTGGCTCATCTCCCGTAGATCTTCTTCCGGCAGTCGGGGCAGATGCCGTGGGAGAACTGAGCCTCGGAGCGATCCCGTACGTACACCTCCACCTGGCTCCAGTAGCCCTGGTCGTCTCGGATCTTCTTGCAGGAGGCGCAGATGGGAATGAGTCCCCGGAGGGTCTTGACGCTCGCCAAGGCCTCCTTGAGCTCGGCGATGATCCGCTCCCGCTCCGCGGCCATCTGCTTGCGTTCCGTCACATCATTGACGATCGCGAGGAGGGCCGGCCACTCTCCGAAGGCAATGGAGTGGGAGACGACTTCCACGTCGAATAGGCTGTGGTCCTTTCTCCGGTGAATCTCCGGACGCGGGATCCCCTGCCCGGTCGCGTCGTCGGCAGGCTCGGGGGGAGCCCCGGAGCTCGGGCTCGGAGAGCGGACGTCCTCTAGGGTCAACTCGAGGAGTTCGGGCCGGGAGTAACCGTACTCGCGCACCGCCGCCTCGTTGACAGCCAGGAAGCGGAGAGTCTCGCGGTCCGCCACCCACATGGGGAGCGGGCTCTGTTCGAAGAGGAGGCGATGCGTCTCCTCAGATTCGCGCAGGCTTTCCGCGGTCAGGCGGGCCTCCGTGACGTCCTGGGTCATGAGGAGCCCGGCATAGGCCTCTCCCGACTCGCCCCGCACGGGCACGAAGTGGACTTGGTAGATCCGGTTTGCGACAGGAAGGTCGAGCGTGCTGGACTGTCCCTCGAGGGTCGCCCGGTGGGCCGGCTCCAGGCGATCGGACACGTCGGCGGGGAAGAGCTCACGCAGGGTCTTGCCCTCGAGGCCATCCCGCGAGAGACCGAGCGCGGGTAGGCCGAGGCCCCCAGCCAGCGTGTACTTGAGGTCTTTGTTGAAGAGGGCAAAGGCACCGTTGGGGAAGTTGTCCGCGATGGTCTGGTGCAGGCTCTGTTCCCGCAGCACCTCGGCGAGGGCATCGCCGAGCCTCCGGTTGAAGTCTTCCACTTCCTGTCGCCGGCCCTCGTCCTGTTCCCGCAGAGTCTCCAGCCTCTGGAGGGTACGGAGGCGGACCCGCAATATGATCGCGGCGACCACGGCCGAGCCCACGAGGGCGAAGCCGGAGCGGACGCTGCCGGTCGGCAAGCCCAGCGATGCCATGAGGAGGGCCCAGCCCAGGAGGGACACGGCCGCGAACGAGCCGTACCACGGGAAGGACAGCATGAAGGAGCCGCCGCCGATCACGACCAGCATGAGCATCAGCGTTTCAAGCGGATCGGCGAGCAGGCGCAGGTGGACGAGGACGATGAGAACGAGGAGAAGCCCCCAAGTGAAGGCCACCGGGTGGGCCCAACGGTCGGGAAGGGGCCGTCGACCCAGCGCGAATCGGAAACCAGCAAAGAGGGCCGCGGAGCCGGCGTCGATCGCGGCGAGGAGGCTGGAGGCCCTGCCGGGTAAGAGGTAGTGACCGAAGGCCAGAAGGCCCTGGAGGATGGCGACGCCGGCGGCGAGGGGTGCCAGGGCGTCCCGCACCACCCGGTTACGCGCGGCTTCTAGCGCCTTGTCTGTCACAAGTTAGACCAGATCGCCAAACTCTGCCCCTTCTCGCTTTGAGGCTCTTGGTGGATCTTACTCAGAGTCGTTCGTCCTGTCAGCCAAGCCTAGGCGACGCGATCTCACCAATCGGCGGTACCTCACTTGCAAAATTGATTGGTCGAATTGCTTGTGCTAGCCTCCCGCGCCAAGAAGCCAGTCCCTATGGACAGTCCAGCGCCCCCCCCGCCCCGCATCCACTTGGGTGTTTTTGGGGATGGATTTGGACGTAGGTGAGGTTCGTAAATCCAGAATCAAGCTCAAGTTGTAAGAACAGTCCTTTCGGGGCCCGGTCGAAGTCGTCACGCGGGCGAAGCTTCACCAGGAGTGGCCTGGAACTTCCTTGGCGGTCCAGGCGTACGAATCCGTGTGCGAATTCTGCAAATTCCAAGGGACAAGCGCCTCTTGTGGCCCACGTGATGCGCCGACGGGGCTGAGGAGGCCCTTGGCGCATGGCGACCATCGTACGAAAAAAGTGCCTCGAACATGAAACTGCTCCGGGAGTTCGCGGACGGGCTCCGGGAGCCTTCTCGGAAGGAGTGAGCGATGGGCGAGAACCTTCGCCTGATGCGGTTCTATTTCTGGCTTCTGGGGCTGTTTACCGTCGGCCGCTGGGCCTTGGGCTTCGCGGGCGTCGAGTACGACAAAGCACATCAGGTTTTCAGCATAGTGACTCTCGCCGCGATCGCATCCGCCCACCACGCTGCGTTCGCGCGGGCATTTCAGGGCTATAGCATCGGCCGAGCCATCGGCCTGGGCGCGATGATCGGCGTGGTTTCGCAGCTCGTGATCTTCGTCTCAACCTTCCTGTCCTACGCCCTCGGGCTGCACACCTTCTTCAACGCGCCCCGGGCCCTCAACTCGACGCAAGAGGTGAGCTTCGGAGCGGCCATGGCCTCCCGATCGATAACGTTTGTGGTCAACACCATCATCAACTCGATCGCCGCGGCGATCGGCTGGGCGATGGGCGGAGCGCTCCCACACCGCAAGCCCTGAGGTTCTCTTCACCTTCGTTCTGGAGGGAGGGCGATCGTCGTCACTGGACTGCCGCCTCCCGACCGTAACCGAGGGCCCGTGTCCGTCGCTGGAGCACTTGTGAAGCTGGACGTGGACATAGACGAATATCTCGAAAGCCCGCCCCCGGAGGTGTGGAAGGCTCTCACGGACCCGGTTCTGCTCGCCCGCTGGCTCATGCCCAACGACTTTGAGGCGCAGGTGGGCAAGCGCTTCACCTTCGCGCCCGATTGCCCGACCTCCTGGGAGGGGAGTGTCGCCTGCGAGGTGCTCGAGCTTGTACCCGTCCGGCGTATGGTCTGGAGCTGGCAGACGAAGGGCATGGAGCACCCGACGCGCGTGATCTTCGAGCTGAGCGCGAGCGGGACGGGCACGCGCCTTCGCCTTCGTCACACGGGCGAGGCCGACGAGCCCATCGTGCGGGACCTCAAGGGTGGCTGGCCGGGGAAAGTGGCGAGTTTGAAGGATCTTGCTATTTAAGTAGACACTACACTATAATCAATATCGTGCTCGAGCCTCGCCAGGAGGTCTTTCATGCGGTCGTCGATCCAAATCGGCGACGGCTTCTGCACTTCCTCACGGCAGGCGAGCGCCCGGTGCAGGAACTCGTCGACCGGTTCGAACTCTCGTTTTCGGCCATCTCCCAGCACCTGAAGGTCTTGCGGAAGGCGGGCTTGGTGGGCCGGCGACGCCAGGGCAGGAGCCAGCTTTACAGCCTGAGGCCGGAGCCCCTGAAGGATCTCCACGATTGGACGGAGATCTATCAGAGCGCCTGGCGCGAGCATCTGGGTCGGCTCCGCTCTCTCTTGGAGGAAAAAGGCCGAGGCGGTGGGTCACCAGACACTTAAGTAGGTGCTGTAATACATAATATCTGATTCGGGGGCAGAGGTGATGCCATGAGCAAAGGCAGCAGCGGGAGTCCTAAGGACCATGCCGTGGTCTCTCACGAGCAGTGGATATCCGCGCGAACGGCGTTCCTGGCGAAGGAAAAGGAACTTACGCGGCTGCGCGACGAGTTGAGCCGTTTGCGGCGGGAGCTCCCCTGGGAAAGGGTCGACAAAAGCTATGTCTTTGACGGACCCACCGGCAAGGAGACACTGCCCCAGCTGTTCGGCAAGAGAAACCAGCTCGTCGTTTATCATTTCATGTTCAACCCTTCCTGGGACGAGGGGTGCAAGCACTGTTCGTTCTGGGCCGACAACTTCAACGGCATCGACATCCATCTGAGCCACCGTGACGTGAGCTTCGTCGCCATCTCCCGGGCCCCGCTCGCCAAGCTGGAAGCGTTCAAGAAGAGGATGGGATGGACCTTCAAGTGGGTGTCCTCGGCTCACACCGACTTCAACTACGACTATCAGGCATCGTTCACTCCTGATCAGATCCAGAGCGGAACCGTGTTCTACAACTACGCGAAGGTCAACATGGATATGGCGGATCGTGAAGGTGTCAGCGTGTTCTACAAGGACGGGAGCAACACCGTGTTTCACACCTACTCGTCCTACGCGCGCGGAATCGACATGCTGAACGGCGCTTACCATTTCCTAGACCTGGTTCCCAAGGGACGCGACGAAAACAGTCTGGAGTTCACCCAGGAGTGGGTCCGTTACCACGACAAGTACGAGGACTGACACCCGGAACCTCACGTTTCTAGGGACCAGCGCCTTCCTCTTCATCGCGAGTGCGGGGGCCACGACCTCCTTGTGCGCCTCCATGTCGGGTGGCATGGTGATGCCCGGCGGCTGGACCATGTCCATGGCGTGGATGAGGATGCCCGGGCAGACATGGCTGGACGCGGCCGCTGCCTTCATGGGTATGTGGATGGTGATGATGGTGGCCATGATGCTGCCGTCTCTGGTGCCCATGCTGACGGGGTACCGTGGCTCCGTTGCGGGCGTGGGGACGGCTCGTCTAGACGCCCTTACGACGCTCGTGGGCGGGGGCTACTTCGCGATATGGGCTGTGTTCGGGGCAGCGGCGTACCCGGTCGGCATCGCGGTGGGGGCGGCCGAGATGCGATGGCCGGCGGTTGCGCGGTTTGTGCCCGTCGCCACTGGCCTCGTCCTCCTCTTGGCCGGCGGCGTTCAGCTCACGGCGTGGAAGGCCCGCCATCTCGGCCACTGTCGGGCCGCATGCGGCTGCGGGCCTCGGCTGTCTCCCGACGCCCCAAGCGCATGGCGGCACGGCCTCCACCTCGGCGCGCAGTGCAGTTTGTGCTGCTCCGGGTTCATACTGATCCTGCTGGCGACGGGCGTGATGGATCTGAGGATCATGACGGTAATGGCCGGAGCAATTACCGCGGAACGGCTCGCGCCCTGGCCCGATCGCGTTGCCCGGGTCGCGGGCGTCGTCGTTATCGTCATTGCGGTCTTCGTGATCGCGCGAAGCCTGGGCGTGATTTCGGGCTAGGAGGCGGACCGAGAGGTCATGGTCTCGCGGGGCCTGCGGGGCGGCGTCCGGACCTTTCCGATGCGGTCGGGCACCGGGCGAACCAAGTTCACGGTTTCAGCTCGTAGGATTTGCCAAGCGGTCCGGCGGCTTCCCAATGTTTGCGCGCCCGCACCAGCTCGGCGATCTGGCGGATGTGCCCCAAGTCGTGCATGGCCCACTCGTGCATCATTTGTTCCAGGGTGATCTCGCCCGCCTCCTGATGGTGCGCCGTGCGCTGTCCGGCGCCAACGGGCAGGTCCCGTAGAAACTCCACGTTGGTCTCGCGCTGTTCCTCGAAGTGGTCGAAGGAATCTTCGGGGTCCGCGCGACGGTAGAGCTCCAGGTGAAACTGCGCGTCATCCGGTTCGAGTGCGGGTCGCTCCTCGGCGAGGAACCGGTCGACCCGCATCCGATAGCAGTGGCTCTCGCTGTGCGAGAGATGGGCCAGAACTTCACCGATCGAGAAGCGGTCGGGGGCGGGCTTCCAGCGCACGTCGTCGTACGAAAGCCCGGTCATCAGACCGCGTAGAACGGCGGGGGTGGCTTCAAGCAGGTCGAGGCACGGCAGTCCGTTTGCACTCATGCCCTCATCCTACGATGTTCTCGCCGCCATCCACAGGGGATGTGGAGACCCTCATCGGTGATGGTTCGCGTGTACGACAATCCTGGGTGGCCGGACCTGGTACCGCTTGAGTGGGCGGGGTTTAGTATGGCAGAAAGTGTGGGAACATTGGCATTGTCTCCTGGGCCGATCCGCGGCATGCTTCTACCATGTCGAAGCGCTCATCGCTCAAAGGGGGATTGGCCCATGCGCGGACGCTGCGGGTTGCCATGCTCGCGTATCCGGACGTCCAGATGCTGGATGTCATGGGGCCGCTCGAGGTCTTCTCGCGGACATCGCGATGGCTTCGGGACAATGGCAAGCGAGAAGACGACGCCTACAGCCTCGAGATCATCGGACTGACACGGGGGGTCCTCCGGGCGTCGTCGGGACTTCGTCTGTACGCCGATCGTCGTTTCGAGGAGGTTGGCCGGGGGATCGACACCCTCCTGATCGCAGGAGGGAAGGGAGCGGAGCGCTACCGCGCGCTGGCGCCGTTGGTTCGCTGGATCCGGCGCCAGGCTGGCTGGGTCAAGCGGCTCGCCTCGGTCTGCACGGGAGCCTTTTTCCTGGGCGAGGCGGGCCTCTTGAAAGGGCGCCGGGCCACCACGCACTGGGACTGGTGCGGCCGGCTGGCCAAGCGCTATCCGGACGTCGACGTTGTGTCGGACCCGATCTTTGTTCGGGAGGGCCAGATCTACACCTCAGCTGGCGTCACCGCGGGCATGGATCTCGCGCTGGCCATGGTGGAGGAGGACCAGGGGCGTGATGTCGCCCTTGCCGTGGCACGCGAGCTCGTCATGTTCCTGCAGCGGCCCGGGGGCCAGGCGCAATTCAGCGCTCAGCTCGCCGTGCAGTTGGCGGAGCGTGAGCCGGTCCGTGACCTCCAGACGTACATCCTCGATCACCCTCGCGAGGACCTGACGGTCGAGACGCTCGCCGGCCGTGTGGGCATGAGCCCGCGTAACTTCGCCCGGGTCTTCAGTCGTGAGGTGGGGATGACCCCGGCCCGTTTCGTCACCTCCGCCCGCGTCGAGACGGCGCGCCGGCTCCTCGAGGAGTCGCTGGAGGCCCTGGAGACGATCTGCTCCATGAGCGGGCTCGGCACGCCGGAGTCCATGCGACGGGCCTTCATGCGCAGCGTCGGTATCCCGCCGGGCCAGTATCGGAAGCGCTTCAGCCTGCATCAACCGGGCGCAGAGCGTCCGCGCCCGCCGGCCCGGGGCCGCCTGGAGCTGAAGCGGCTGAGAACCCCGGCGCGAACGGCCGCGTCTTGGTCATTGCCCGGCGACAAAGCCCATCTGGCAGCTCGTCGTAAGGGGGGTCGGGGGTAAGCATGCGACCCGTGGTCGCAGTGGAGACACGATGAAGAGAAGAGACTTGCTCAAGAGCTCGACGGCACTTGGTGTGATGGCCGCTACAGCGGGGCTGGCCCTTCGTGGACGCTCGGGGGACGCCGGAACGCTCAAGGGCCCAGACCGCAACACGCTACCCGTCAAACCGCTTCCGCTCAAGCCTCCCGCCCAAGGTGAAATCCCTGTAGCCTTTCTGGTTTCGGAGGGCGCAGTTGTCATCGACTTCTGCGGTCCCTGGGAGGTCTTCCAGGACGTCAGCCTCCCCGGCCGCCAGGCCCAGGCGTTCCGTCTATACACAGTAGGGGAGACGACCACGCCCGTGCGCGCCAGCGGCGGGATGAAGATCGTCCCCGACTACACCTTCGCGACCGCTCCCGCGCCCAAGGTCCTCGTCATCCCTGCCCAGAGTGGGCGAAGCGACGCGACGCTGGAGTGGATCCGCAAGGCAACGCGCAACACCGACGTCACCATGTCGGTCTGCACGGGAGCCTTTCTGCTCGCCAAGACGGGTCTTCTCTCGGGTAAGGCCGCTACGACCCACCACAGCGGGTACCGCGGCTTCGCCATCGAGTTCCCCGATGTTCAGCTCAGGCGCGGGGCGAGGTTCGTCGAAGAAGGCAATCTCGCCACCGCCGGTGGCCTTTCGTCCGGCATCGACCTCGCACTGCGCGTAGTCGAACGCTATTTTGGCCGGGAGGTGGCTACCGCGACCGCCTATCAGATGGAATATCAGGGCCAAGGCTGGATGAACCCGGATTCGAACGAGGTCTACGCCGAAGGACGCACCTCCACGGAGAAGCATCCGCTTTGTCCCGTTTGCGAAATGGATGTCGACCCGGCGATTGCACCAAAGTCCGCTTACAAGGGCAAGACCTACTACTTCTGCTCGTCGGACCACAAGGAGGACTTTGACGCGGCCCCGGACAAGTTTACGAAAGAGATCAAGCCGCAGTGATGAGCCAAGCTTCAAAGCCCCTGGCGAGGGGGAGCTGGCCGGGAACGCCGACCGAGCAGCTGGTGCGGCGTGCTCCCTCGATGGCAGCAGTCAGCTGCCGCGTGCCTACCCTGCTAGCTCAAGCTGACCGGGACAAGAGCCGCGATGGGGACGAATCGACCGGGATGGTGCGGCGCGAACATCTCGATTTCCCGAAAGCCGCTAGCGCACAGTCGGTACCACGAACTTGTCCAAATACTCTTCTAACTTGTTGCGATTCTTGGTCCGATAAGCGCTGTAATCGCGGGCGATGCCGCCATCGCCCAAGCTGAACAGCACGTAAGCCTCAAGCAGGCCGGCCTGCCGTAGCGTCAGCAGCAGGCTGGCGGATTGGTCAGCGGTCAGCAATTCCTCGATCGTCCCCTTGGCTTTCAGGTTCTCGAGCACCTCGGCCGCAGCACCGAGAGCGTCGGACTCTTCCGCCAAGCTGTGCCTGTTTTCTTTCTCCTCGGGAAAGCGCTGCGTGAACCTGCCCCCACTCTGCCAATTCGCCCTGGCGTTGCGGTATGCCTGCCAAGCGCTGGCAACGTCCGGCGACGGCGGATGGGCGGTCGGCAAGTCCTTTGGCGCGGGAGGAACACCAATGTAGACCTCGTTGACGCGGGCGCCATTGAGATTCGCCCAGGCCCGCAATTCGCGCCAGACCATTCGGTTATACGGTTCGGCAACGACCGCCTGAATCAGCATCTTCCGCGCCTTGGCCATGTCACCCTCCAGGGCCAACATGTCTGCATAGTAGCGATAGGCGGTTTCAACGTTCGGGTCGAGCTGGATCGCGCGCTCATACCATGCGGCACCTTGGGCGAATTGATTCTGCTTGTGGTACGCGTTGCCGATGAAGAGCGCGGCAGCGTAGTTCGTGGGCTCCAGTTCCAACGCCCTCGTGTAGTCAGTGACGGCCTCGGCGAAGTCGCGCCGTGAGAAGGCAGCCTCCCCGGCACGCATCAGCTTTTCCACTTGCGGGCTGTCAGAGAACTTGATGGCGCCGCTCGCCGGCAGGTGTCGCAGTAGCTCCGACAGATTCAGCGCCAACGGGCTCCTATTGCCGAGATCCCATGCCTTGTCCAGAAGGTTGCGGGCGCGAAGCCGTTCCCTTCCCGCCGCCTCTTGATTGGCCAGAGTTGCTGCGTGATCGACCAAGGACGCCGCCAAGGCAACAAGCATGGCATCGTCTGTGGGGTTGGCTTTCACTAGCTCTTCCAAGAGAGGGAGCGCTTCCAGGCGCTTGCCCTGCGCTAAGAGCTCGGTGGCCGTTTCTTGCTTGACCCGGTAAGCGGCATCCAAGACCTGTGAGGCAACCGAGGGTGCCGCCCAGGCATTTGAGAGGAATACGAGAAGAAGGCCACGGCCATCACAGATGCGCACGGCGGCCGTCCTCGGTGCGGTCCGGTGCTGGTATGTCGGTTGCCCGCACCGCGATTCCAGTCCCGGCCACTACGCTTCTCCTCAGCAGGGGAAGATTGCCGGTGTCCCCTTACTGGCGCTCAGCCACGGGGCGCTCGTTCGATGGCTGAAGGGGCCGAGCCGTGTTGTGATAATGCGTCGTGTACTCAGCGATCTGGGCTTCTGACAACTCAATGGCATTCTTCATCACATACCAGGTCACGACCTCATTGCAGGTCGGAGTGGTCATCGATCCCGGATATCGGTAAAAGCGGCGGTCGGCGGGCAGGAGGTCGGCGGCATTGATCTTGACGCCCTCGACCTTGCTCTCCTTGCCCGGGGCGGGGATGCGCTCCCAAAGAGCCTTAATCACCGGGTTCTCTTTGCCGGCCGCAATCGGGACCTCGATAATCAGGAATACTCCCTCCGGTGAAAAGTGCACTAACTGAACAGACATCCTTGGCCTTTTGCCGTCGATGGCAGTCTCTCCGGGCTCGCGAAAGTGAAGCTCCGTCAGGAAATAGGGCTTCTTCCCGACGGTGAGCCAGTAGTTGTCGGGGAACTTCACCAGGACGCGATAGTGGTTGCAGTCGTTGATGATGTCCAGATCAGCGGGTTGATAGTTGAACGTGAGGTCGTAGATGCGCAGCTGTGCGGACTGCTGAATGTCGATGGGGGCCTGCATCTTCCCCGTCGTACACAGCCCCGGCCAATGGCTGGGACCGTGTGGTCCCTCTTCATACGTGAACTTCGGTTCGCACTTTTCCTCTCCCAGGGGCAGGTGCAAGTGGTGGTGTTCGTGCTTTCCATGCTCTGCAGGTTGCCCGGGTTCCACCTTCTCGGGCGGCTGTGCCGCCTGGCGGGCGCCGGCTGGCACGACAACCAAAGAGAAGAACCCCAGCACGGCCAGCGGCAGCATTGAAGGGCCGGTTGTTCGGTCAAAGGACATATCAGGACCCCAAGAGTCTTGTCCGAACCATAACCCCCTCGACATCCCTGCTCCTGCAGGGGCCGATGCGCGGCGACAACCCGTCACCCGCTAGCGCGCCACCGAGATGGGACTCGAACACCGGATCGCGGGTGACGGATCCTGCCAATGTCTTTGAGTTCCTGAAAGTCGTCGGCTGAGCAAAACGCCGGATGCGGATCGTGGGCCGAGCCCATGCCAGGAGTGGCTTCAGGGTGCTTTTCCTTAAGCAAACTGGGCGCATGGGGGGCGCAAGTGCCCCCCGATGCAGCGGCACCGGCTTACTCCCTGGGGTTCACACGGATAATCGCCATCATGCCCAGGTCTTCATGGGAGAGGATGTGGCAGTGATAGACAAAATCTCCAACGTCCATCCCGCGGAAGTCCATGAGCAGCTGCACCTGAGGAAGCGGTGGCACTGGACTTGCCGTCTTGTCCCAATATGGTACTTCGATCATGTCCAGGTACTGACCCTTGATGCCCGGCGCCGGGTGGTTTCCGTTGGCCTCGAAGTTGTCCTGGGAGAGAACCTTGAAGTGAATCTGGTGCATGTGGAATTCATGGTTTTCCTGGGCATTGTTTTGAACGATCCATTTCTCCACGGACCCTTGGGTGGTTACGACCGCCGGGGGATTGTTGTTGTCGAAGACCGTTTCCTTCTGGCCCGCGCTCACCTGCGTAATGAAAAACTGGGTCGGCTGGTTTTCGCTAAACAGGAAAACACGCGTAGCAGACACGGGCGCTTCGCTGAGTCCGCCGAACCGCCGCTGGCTGGTGCTCAAATGCGTGAAGGCCCCCAGCCTATCATCGGCGGCGGCCCGCCTCAGTTCTCCCGTGCCCGTCAAGGCGATGTTGAAGATGGGCCGGGTGGGGTCACAGTCGCCCTGGGGTCCGGTATTGATGTTTGCGGTCACCAGCTGCGCCACCTTCACTGTGGGAGCGGGCGCCTTGACCAGGAATTCGACCCGCGAGGCAACGGGCAGCCGGAAGTGGGTCACCCTGATCAGTTCGCCGGGTTGGGTGCCATCCTGCGAGTTCACGGGCACCGCGTCGATCCCCACGATACGCAGGGTCTGCGGAACCCCGTCATAGTCGACTTCCAGGTCGAGGATGGTGTCCGCCGTACTGTTGGTAACGCGCCAGAACTGTGTTTCGCCCCTTTCCATCTGGAGAACGGCGGGGACAAAAGTAACGGTGCCGTCCGGCTGCTGGTAGGAGTCAACGGGCACGTAGTTCACGCTCAGGTCCTGGAAAGGAACGCCATTGCCGCAGTTGCCTCCGGCTTCTGCCAAGCCGTTCAACTGTGGTTGGTCGCGAAGTACCAGAATGTTCGAGCGCAGTCCCTGGACGGCGGGCTGCACGTTCTGGATTCCGGAGACTACCAGGGCTCCCGAGGCCCCGCCCAGAAGATCGCGCTCGGCTAGGCCGTGAACGTGCGGGTGGTACCAGTAGAGGCCGGGGGGCTCGTCCAACGGGAACGAAAAGCTGTACTGGAAAGTGCTGCCTGAGTTGATCAGCGTTCTAGTCACGTTGTCGCCGCCGCACTGGGGTGTCACGTTGGTGCCGTGATAGTGGATGTTCGTGGAAGAACCGATTGACGTGATGCCGGTGGCAGGCGGAGTGAACTCGACCGTGGTGTCTCCGCAAGTAGGAGAATTGAAGACCTCCCCTAGATCTGACGCAGGGGTGTTGTTGGTGACCGTGATGTTCAGGGTATCCCCTGGATTCACATGCAACGTTGGTTCCTCGATACCGGTGTCGGTCATGAAGCAATGCAACAGCCGACCCTTCGAATCTGTCGTCTGCTGGTAAGAGAACCTGACGTTCAGCACTCCGTCGGAGCTGAACAAGGCGGGCGGCTGTTGAACCACGCTGCCGGCCTGGAAGCGCGAGCATGGGTTGGGAACGGGCGCGACGGGTCTAGGGGTGATGCTGGCGTTGTCAGCGCTCTGAGCGAGTTCGCAAAGGGGCGACGCCAGAAAGATCGCTGCCCCAGCCAAACTGCAGAAGAGTCTGCTCATTGAATCGCCTCCTGGCGAAGAAAGGCAAGGACCTGCTACTTGTTGCGCCGGCTAAAGCGCCTGCTCAGCCGGGATTTCCCTGCCCGGAACGAGCCGATCCACATACTCGCACTCCGGCGGTGAGTCTTGTCACATCGTTAGTCACCGCCCAGCGCCTGAAACCCGCAGTCCGACACACCCCCAGCGTGGCCCCCTCGGATTCGGAGTCGGCGTCCTGAGTGTGCCGTTCACGCTTCCCGCGGCGTCCGCCAAACTTCGGCGGGGGTCTCGACGCTCCACGTGCCTTACTTCCGGCCCTCCTGGCCGTAGCGCCCGTCATGTGGGCGAGTCAGGATGCCACGGTACCACGAACCCACGCCGAGGCAGGTCCGACAGCCTTGGGCAGCCTCTGCTGGTCGCAACCGGCTACCGGGGGTCGCGTTCGGCCAAGCGCACCGATGATTCGGTTGCGTTTCTCGGACACATCTGCCTGCGTTGCTCCCTTTCGTCGCACGACCTGCTTCTGACCTCGACTGCGGATCTGCCCGGGGACCGGCAGGGCCAAGATCTGCCTCGCCCAGAATGAGCGCGCGTGCGGCTGGCCCGTCGACAACCAGAGCCAGCAACGTGCGCAAAATAAAGGCCTTGGGGCGTTGTGTCAAGCATTTTTTGAACTACCACGTGGCGACAAAACGAACGACGCCGTGTACTCTGCAGTCTTTGAATGAGTTAGACGGATGTGCGAGGCTCGATCCGTAGTGATCTGACGCACTTCCCGCAAATCAGCGTGACCGAGCCTGTGGGGAACCCAGTGGTGGGTGGCGGAACGTGGAGATCCACGGGTTCCGTGCAGGCGCCGTCGGTCACCGGCACTACCTCGACATGATTCCAGTTCCGTCCTGGTCCGAGACCCACCATCCCCCCTTGCGTCACGCT